>NZ_JAYJLF010000007.1:0-295641 GCF_036903175.1 Winogradskyella sp. ECml5-4
GAACCTGAAAACTTAGGTCAAAAAATAAATACTGAAGGGCAAGAAATGTTTCCTTACATCAGTAGTAATAATACTCTATACTTTTCTTCTAATGGTCATTTAGGTCTTGGTGGATTAGACGTGTTTTACACTAAAGAAATTGATGGTAAACTAGCTCCTGCTCGTAATGTAGGTATTCCTATTAACAGTAACGCTGATGATTTTGCTTTCATTATTGATGAAGAAAACGGTGATGGTTTTGTTTCTTCAAACAGAGAAGGTGGAAAAGGAAGTGACGATATTTACGAATTCAAAAAATTACAACCACTTTGCGATGTATTAATAAGCGCTACCGTTTTAGATGACAAAACACGTGAGCCTATTAGTGGTGCTGCTGTTACATTGTATGATAGCGAAGGCAATAAAGTAGTTTCTAAAATGACAAACACTCAAGGTATTGCTGAGTTTATAGTAGAATGTGATGAGGATAGCGAATTAGAAGTTGTAATGGATGGTTTTGACAGTAAAAAAGTTCCTGTTAAAGGCACTAACGAAGAAGAAAATAACATCCAAATTTCTTTAGATCCTATTGAAAAATTAATTACACCTGTGAAAATTGATTTAGCACCTATTTTCTTTGAATTTGATAAGTCTAACATTACAGCTCAAGCTGCTTTTGAATTAGATAAATTAGTTCAGATTATGAAAAAATATCCTGAAATGGTTATTAGTGCAACATCACACACAGATGAAAGAGGTCCTGAAGCTTACAACACAGGCCTTTCTGATCGTAGAGCAAAAACAACAGTACAATACGTAATATCTAAAGGTATTGATGCCTCTCGTATTTCTGGTGTTGGTAAAGGTGAATCTGAACCTAAAATAGATTGTTCTGCGGGTTGTACTAAAGAACAACATGCCGAAAACAGACGTTCAGAGTTCCTTATTGTAAGTGGTGCTCCTGTAGCTGAATAAAAAAACAACTAATTATAAAAAAAGCCTACTCTGTAAAATGAATAGGCTTTTTTTTTACCAAGTCGTAAAAGGATTTTTACTCAACTGCGAATTATAATACTTTAGTTCACCTGTAACTTCTTTGCCCAACCATATTGGATATTCAATAACTTCATCTTCGGAATTTAATTCTACTTCAGCTATAATTAAACCTTTGTTAGCTCCAAAAAACTCGTCGATTTCAAAAATATGATTGCCAAGCCTTACTTCATAGCGTGTTTTCTCAATCATACCAGCTTCACATAATTCTAAAAGACTTTCAGCCTCAATTATAGAAATTTCTTTTTCCCATTCAAAACGAGATAAACCATTAGCCGTAGATTTCCCTTTAATGGTTAAATAACCCAATTCTTTTTTTAATCTTACACGTACAGTTCGCTCTTTGTGACTATTTAAAAAGCCTTGTTTAATGGCATAACTATTAAAGGCTTCTGACTTGAAAGCTTTAGAGTTTACTAAAAATTTTCTTTCTATTTCTATCATCATACATAATAACAATTACCTTTTAAAAGGCATTTAATGCCTAAATTTACACTATGCTTAACGATTTACCAATAAGAAAGATAATTCATGTAGACATGGATGCATTTTATGCCTCTGTAGCACAAATGGATAATCCTGAACTTAGAGGCAAACCTATTGCTGTTGGAGGTGGTGGAACACGCGGAGTGGTAAGTGCCGCTAGTTACGAAGCTCGAAAATTTGGAGTAAAGAGTGCCATGTCTGGACGCTTAGCTATAAAACTGTGTCCCGAATTAATTTTTGTAAAAACTGATTTTGCACGCTATACTGAAATATCTAAACGTATTCGTAAAATCTTTTTTGAATATACTGATTTAGTTGAACCCTTATCTTTAGATGAAGCATACTTAGATGTCACAGATAACAAAATAGGATTGCCTAGCGCTACTTTGTTGGCTCAGAATATAAGAGCAAGGATTTATGACGAAGTAGGCTTAACAGCTTCCGCAGGCATCTCTATTAATAAGTTTATCGCTAAGGTCGCTAGCGATTATAATAAACCTAATGGACAAAAAACAGTAAACCCAGAAGATGTTCTCAAATTTTTAGAAGACTTAGACATTCGAAAATTCTATGGTGTTGGAAAAGTGACTGCAGAAAAAATGTATCAAAAAGGCATTTTTACAGGAAAAGACTTGAAATCGAAGACACTTGAGTATTTAGATGAACATTTTGGAAAATCTGGCCGCTATTATTATGATGTCGTTAGAGGTATTCACTATAGTGAAGTAAAACCCAACCGCATAAGAAAATCTTTGGCTGCAGAACGCACATTTAGTGAAAATTTATCCTCTGAAATCTATATGTTTGAAAAATTAGAACATATTGCAGAAGAAGTCTCAAAACGACTATTAAAAAGTAAAGTTGCAGGAAAAACCATAACCTTAAAAATAAAATACAGCGATTTTTCACTACAAACACGAAGCAAAACCTTACCCTATTTTGTAAGTGAAAAAGCAATAATATTAGACACCGCTAAAGATTTATTATATCAGGATACCCTGAACAACTCCGTTAGACTTTTAGGTATTTCTTTATCTAATTTGAATACAGATGATAAAAAAATTAAAAAGGAAGAAGAAACGGCTGTTAGCGTGCAGTTAAAATTTGAATTTTAAATGAAGTCGTGAGAAGTTTTTTTGCAAATAATAACAACTCAGCTTTATTCTTTAATTTGCTTCAGCACCAAAATAATGATATAAAAAAATAGCGATTGAATTTAAAATTCAATCGCTATTTCTATAATAATTAAAGTCTGTTTTTAAAAACTACAACTTTCTATCTCAGTAACTCTTAGTGTATTTACCATACCTTTTTCTTGTATTGGCATTGCTGCTAAACTAATTAACATATCACCAACATCTAAATAACCTTTTTTACAAGCTATAGCATTTACATCTTCAATAGTTTCATCTGTACTTACAAATTTATCGTAATAAAATGCTGTAACTCCCCAAAGAAGGTTTAGCTGTGTTAATATACGCTTGTTTGAGGTAAACACTAAAATATGAGCAGAAGGTCTCCATGCCGAAATTTGAAATGCCGTATAACCACTATTTGTTAATGTAGAAATGGCTTTCGCATTAATTTCGTTTGCCATGTTTGCTGCATGATAGCAAATTGCTTTTGTAATATATCTTTTAGTACGAATATGAGGAGGAGATTGAGGCACTTCAATTAAAGGTGAATCTTCTACGCTACGTATAATATTTGCCATTTGACGAATAACTTGCACAGGATATTGCCCAACAGAAGTTTCTCCGGATAACATTACAGCATCTGCACCATCCATAACAGAATTGGCTACATCATTTACCTCTGCACGTGTCGGAGTTAAACTTGTAATCATGGTTTCCATCATTTGAGTTGCAATAATTACTGGAATTCTAGCGCGTTTAGCTCTAAGCACTAATTGTTTTTGAATTAATGGCACTTCTTCAGCAGGAATCTCAACTCCTAAATCACCACGAGCTACCATTAAACCATCACAATACGCGACAATTTTATCAATATTTTCTACTGCTTCTGGCTTTTCAATTTTAGCAATAATTGGAATTTTATGATCACTATGTTCAGAAATTAAACGTTCTAATTCCATTAAATCTTCTGCATGACGCACAAATGATAAAGCGATCCAATCTACTTTTTGCCCAATAGCAAAGATAGCATCTTCAATATCCTTCTCTGTTAACGCTGGTTGCGAAATATTGGTATTTGGAAGGTTTACTCCTTTCTTAGATTTTAAAGGTCCTCCTTGTATTACTCTTGCTTTAACTTCAGATTTTTTATCTGTAGAAACAACTTCAAAAATTAATTTTCCATCGTCTAATAAAATGCGTTCACCTGGTTTTGCATCTTGAGGAAACTTATCATAAGTCATGTAAACACGTTCCTTTGTTCCTTCAAAACGCTTTCCTGTTGCAAAAATGATTTCGTCTCCTTCATTGACTATTACTTCACCTTTCATGGTGCCAACACGCAATTTAGGACCTTGTAAATCTCCTAAAATTGAGGCATTGTAGCCAAACTCTTCGTTGAGCTCTCTAATCATTTTTATACGTTCCTCGACGTCTTTATAATCGGCGTGAGAAAAATTAATTCTAAATACATTACAGCCTTCATCCAACATTGCTTTTAATACTTCTTTTGTACTTGTTGCTGGACCTAATGTGGCTACTATTTTTGTTTTCTTGTTTGACATCAATTCAAAAAATTAAATGGTCTTTCGACTTTATTTTTAACGGATCTACCGCATAACTTGTTATAATTTGTGGAATAGCTTGTAATTTAAATAAGATCTCTTTTTCATCTACATTTTCTATTTCGTCTGAAATTTTTAGAAAAAAATCGACCTTTTTAAACTCCGAAATTAGATGAAATGTTTTAAGTACTTTTTCACTACCATTAAATAATGTTCCTGTACTACTTAAACCATCTTCTTCCTTTTTACAAGTATTAGAAATTAAATTCCAAAAGACGTATTCCTTTTCGTTATCCCATTCAAAAATACTGTATGAGGACTCTAAATACTTAAAGTCTATATCTTTATCCTTACGTTCTAACTTAAGCTCTAAATGCTTGTTGAGCAAATAAGCCAATCGATAATCTTCTAATCTACAATGAATAGCAATTAGTTTATATGAATCATCATAGAAATCATCTACCTGAAGTTTGTGTAAAGCCATACAATTATAACTTTGAACGGTAAATATAGTGTATTAAAAGATTTATTTTAATAAGAATAAGTTAAGATTAATCCAAAAAATCTACGAAAACGTTATCGTAGGATTAATTTAATTTAATAAAGAGGGTTTAATCTAGTGAAGTTTTGAAATTTGGTTTTGAAATGCAAAAAAAGCGCGTTTGGAAGCTTTTTCTTCTGCTTTCTTCTTTGATGTTGCTCTTGCTTTTGAAACTACTTTATCATTAATAATAAGCTTTACAGAAAAATGCTTTAATTCATCATTGCCTGTATCTTCATAAATTTCATAGTTAAATGTGTTTTTCTCTTTTTGGCACCACTCTATCAATAAACTTTTATAACTAATGACTTTACCTTCTAAAGACTCAATGTCTACATGTGGATTAATAACACGTTTATAAACGAATTTCTCACAAAAGCTATAACCTTTATCTAAATAAATGGCCCCAACTAAAGCTTCAAAAAGATTGCCGTGAATATTGTCACCAAAATTAGACTTAGGTATTTTACTTTCTACAAAATCTATAAGTCGTAATTCCTCTCCCAGTTTATTAAGGTGCTCTCTACTAACTACTTTAGAGCGCATTTTGGTGAGGTAGCCTTCATCGCCATGAGGTACTTTTTCAAATAAGTAGGCTGCAATTACAGAGCCAAGGATAGCATCACCTACAAACTCTAATCGTTCGTAGTTAATAGGGTTTCCTTGATCGTCCTTAATATTCATGGACCGATGGGTAAACGCTGTTAAATAAATTGATTTTGTTTTTGGCTTAAAGCCAATAATATCCTTGAGTTGTAAAAAAAAATTCCCGTTCTCGTGAGAGCGGGAATTTAATATGTTACGAATGAAGCTCATTCGGGATTTAATCTAATTTTTTGAATACTACACAAGCGTTGTGACCGCCAAATCCAAATGTATTACTCATCGCGACTTTAATGTCTCGTTTCTGAGCTTTATTGAGCGTTAAATTTAATTCTGGATCTATGTTTTCATCTACCGTTTCATGGTTAATTGTTGGTGGTACAATACCGTGCTCCATCGCTAATATAGAAGCAATAGCTTCAATAGCGCCAGCAGCACCCAACAAGTGACCTGTCATAGATTTTGTCGAATTAATATTTATGTTTTTTGCATGACTTCCAAATACTTCAGATATAGCTTTTAACTCGGCAACATCACCTAAAGGTGTTGATGTACCGTGTGTATTTATATGATCTACATCTTCAGGACTTAAACCTGCATTTTCTAAACAATTTTTCATTACCGCAACAACACCAATACCTTCTGGATGTGGGGCTGTCATATGATACGCATCTGAAGATAAACCTCCACCTACAACTTCTGCGTAGATTTTAGCTCCTCTTGCTTTAGCGTGTTCGTACTCTTCTAAAACAATAGCTCCTGCACCTTCACCTAATACAAAACCGTCTCGGTTAGCATCAAATGGTCTCGAAGCTGTTTGAGGATCATCGTTACGCGTACTCATGGCGTGCATAGCATTAAAACCTCCCATACCAGCAATTGTAACTGCTGCTTCACTTCCTCCTGTAATAATCACGTCACAAGACCCTAAACGAATAGTGTTTAAAGCATCGATCATTGAATTTGCAGAAGACGCACATGCAGATACAGTGGTATAATTAGGTCCCATGAAACCATACTTTATAGATATGTTTCCAGGTGCTATATCAGCAATCATTTTTGGTATGAAGAAAGGGTTAAATCGAGGTGTACCATCACCGGCAGCAAAGTTTAACACTTCTTCTTGAAATGTTTCTAATCCGCCGATACCAGCTCCCCAAATAACTCCAACTCTTAATTTGTTTAGGGCGTCTAAATCTAGTTTTGAGTCTGCAATTGCTTCATCTGAAGCCACCATTGCATACTGCGAAAACTTATCCATTCGCTTTGCTAACTTTCTATCAATAAAGTCAGTAACTTCAAAGTTTTTTATTTCACAAGCGAATTTTGTTTTGAACTTTTCAGGATCAAAATGTGTTACACGTGCGGCACCACTTTTACCACTAATAAGAGCTTCCCAATATTCATCCTTGGTGTTTCCTATTGGTGTAAGTGCACCTAAACCCGTTACTACGACTCGCTTTAATTCCATAAAAATTGAGTTATTATTTTGCTTCTTCTATATAAGAAACCGCTTGACCAACTGTTGCTATATTCTCAGCTTGATCGTCTGGTATTTGAATATCGAATTCTTTTTCGAATTCCATTATTAATTCTACAGTATCTAATGAATCCGCTCCTAAATCGTTTGTGAAGCTTGCTTCAGTTACAACTTCGTTTTCATCAACACCTAATTTATCTACGATAATCGCTTTTACTCGTGATGCAATGTCTGACATAATTTTTTAATTTTAAGTTTTAATTAGATGGCAAAAATAAAAAACTTTATTTGAATATTCATCTTTACCGATAAAATGTGTTTTTAATTTAGTAAAAATAAAGATAAAGTATTTAGTATTTACTCCTAATTGTTAATTATTATTCTTTTTTTTGTTTGAATAATAAAGAAGAAATATACCTGTAAATGAAACGTATTGTAATTTTTGCGTCCGGAAGTGGCTCTAATGCTGAAAATTTAATTAAGTTTTTTCACAACAGCGATACTGCGTCTGTTATTCAAGTACTAACTAACAATCCTCATGCCAAAGTGCTTGACCGTTGTAAAAAACTAAATGTTAGCGCCTTATCTTTTAACAGAATAGCATTTTCTAAATCTGAAGATGTCTTAAACATATTAGAAGTATCTCAACCAGACCTGATAGTGTTAGCTGGTTTTCTTTGGAAATTTCCTGATTTTATTTTAGAAAAATTTGAAAATAAAGTCATTAATATTCATCCTGCATTATTACCAAAGTATGGTGGAAAAGGCATGTACGGCATGCATGTGCATGACGCTGTTGTTAAAAATAAAGAAACAGAAACTGGCATTACCATTCACTATGTAAATGAAAATTATGATGAAGGAGCTATTATTTTTCAGGAAAAATGTAAGGTTTTACCTACCGACTCTGCCGAAGATGTTGCTAAAAAGATTCATTTGTTAGAAATGGAACATTTCCCAAAGGTGGTTGAGAAAATATTAAATAGATAGATGTCATACTGAGCTTGTCGAAGTATCTTTTCTAGATGCTTCATTTCATTTTAAAATGACATAAAAAGATTTCCGTTTTCACGGGAAGTAAACATGAGTAAAAAGAAAAAAAAATATTATACTGTTTGGAAAGGCCACAAAAAAGGAGTCTATAATACTTGGAATGCCTGTAAAGCTCAAATTAAAGACTACCAAGGTGCACAATACAAATCTTTTCCTACACTTGAAGAAGCCGAAAAAGCATTAGAAGGAGATTACTTTAATTATATAGGGAAAAATAAAACGTTTTCTAGTGGACTCACAGAAGCTGAGCTAAAAAAAATAGGACAACCCAATTACCATTCTATTTCTGTAGATGCAGCGTCAAGTGGAAATCCTGGGATTATGGAATATAGAGGAGTCGATACCAAGACAAAAAAACAGCTCTTTATTCAAGGCCCTTTTGAACAAGGCACTAATAATATTGGCGAATTTTTAGCCTTAGTTCATGGGTTAGCCTTTTTAAAAAAGCACAATAGCGACCGTATAATGTACACGGATTCTAGAACCGCTATGAGTTGGGTACGCAAAAAAACCTGTAATTCTAAACTTCCTCGTAATGCCAAGAACAAACCCGTTTACGACTTAGTAGATCGTGCTGTAGAATGGCTAAAGACTAATGAGTATTCTACAACTATTGTGAAATGGGAGACTAAGGCTTGGGGAGAAATTCCAGCAGATTTTGGAAGGAAATAAATCTATTTTGCATTGCGTTAATTGATGTTTCACAAGGAATTATTTTTACGTAAATTTGCACTTTAATTCAAACTTCTTTTATGAGTAAATTAGTAATTGTTGGCACTGTAGCCTTTGATGCCATTGAAACACCTTTTGGTAAAACCGATAAGATCCTAGGTGGTGCAGCAACATATATAGGTTTATCCGCTTCAAATTTCCATGTAGATTCTGCAGCAGTTTCTGTTGTTGGCGGCGATTTTCCTCAAGAATATTTAGATCTTTTAAAAAATAGAAATGTAAATATCGATGGTGTAGAAATTGTAAAAGACGGTAAAACGTTCTTTTGGAGTGGAAAATATCATAACGATATGAACTCTCGTGATACCTTAGCTACAGAGCTCAATGTATTGGAGCATTTTAATCCAATTGTTCCTGAAGATTATAAAGATTCAGAAGTTGTTATGCTAGGTAACTTACACCCTCTTGTACAGCAAGGTGTATTAGACCAAATGACTACAAAACCTAAACTAGCCATTCTAGACACTATGAATTTCTGGATGGACATCGCTTTAGATGATTTACTGTCTGTAATTAAAAACGTAGACGTTATTACTATTAATGATGAAGAAGCAAGACAATTAACAGGAGAATACTCTTTAGTCGTTGCAGCGAGAAAGATTCATGACATGGGACCAAAATATGTAGTGATTAAAAAAGGAGAACACGGAGCCTTATTGTTTCATAATGATAATGTATTCTATGCTCCTGCTTTACCTTTAGAAGAAGTCTTTGATCCAACAGGTGCTGGAGATACATTTGCTGGTGGTTTTGCTGGTTATTTAGCTAAAACAGGCGACTTCTCTTTTGAGAATATGAAAACAGCTGTCATCTACGGCTCAACGTTAGCTTCTTTCTGTGTTGAAAAATTTGGCACGGAGCGCATGCAAAATTTAACAGATAAAGAAATTTATAAACGTCTAGACCAATTTAAGAGTCTGACACAATTTGATATAGAATTAGCATAAACTAACGCGCTCATAAATTGAGCGCGTTTTTTATTTCACAAAAAAAATAAATAGCGGAAAAAATTAATCATGAGTGATGCGTTAAAACATGAGTGCGGAATTGCACTTATTAGACTTTTAAAACCATTAGAATATTATAAAGAAAAGTATGGCAGTGCTTTTTATGGTGTTAACAAAATGTATTTAATGATGGAAAAACAGCACAACCGTGGACAAGACGGAGCTGGTTTTGCAAGTATTAAATTAGACGTAAAACCAGGAGAACGCTACATTAGTCGTGTGCGATCTATTGCCCAACAACCCATACAGGATATTTTTGCTCAAATTAACGAACGTATTAACCACGAGCTTACAAGCCACCCGGAATATCAAGACGATGTTGATTTACAGAAAAAGCACATTCCGTACATAGGCGAGGTATTACTAGGCCATGTTAGATATGGTACATTTGGTAAAAACAGTGTAGAAAGTGTTCATCCATTTTTAAGACAAAACAACTGGATGCACAGAAACCTGATTGTCGCAGGAAACTTTAACATGACCAATGTTAATGAACTTTTCGATAATCTTATTGAAATTGGTCAGCATCCAAAAGAAAAAGCAGACACCATTACTGTAATGGAAAAGATTGGTCACTTTTTAGATGATGCTGTTTCAAAAATTTATAAAGATCTCAAAAAAGAAGGCTACAATAAAAATGAATGTTCTCCTTTAATCGCAGAACGTTTAAAAGTTGGAAAAATTTTAAAGCGTGCTGCCAAAAACTGGGATGGTGGTTATGCCATGGCTGGTTTATTAGGCCATGGAGATTCTTTTGTATTAAGAGATCCGTCCGGCATAAGACCAACTTACTACTATGAAGATGATGAAATTGTTGTCGTAGCATCAGAACGCCCTGTAATTCAAACCGTGTTTAACGTGCCTTTTGAAGCCGTAAAAGAATTAGAACCAGGACATGCTATTATTACCAAAAAATCTGGTGAAACAAAAATCAAAAAAATATTAGAACCTTTAGAACGCAAAGCTTGTTCTTTTGAACGTGTCTATTTTTCTCGTGGTAGTGATGCTGAAATATATCAAGAACGTAAAATGCTTGGGCGTTTATTAATGCCTAAAGTTCTTGAAGCTATTAATAACGACACCAAAAATAGCGTGTTTTCGTACATTCCTAATACAGCGGAAACCTCATTTTATGGCATGATTGAAACCGTTGAAGATCATCTCAACGAACAGAAAACAGCCTCTATATTAAATGGTAACGGTCAATTATCAGCAGAAAAGGTCACCGAAATCTTATCGGAACGCCCAAGAATTGAAAAAATAGCTATTAAAGACGTAAAACTAAGAACCTTTATTACTGAAGATAGTAGCAGAGATGATTTAGTAGCACACGTCTATGACGTTACTTATGGTGTTATAAAACCAACCGACAACTTAGTGATTATTGATGATAGTATTGTTAGAGGTACAACTCTAAAAAAGAGTATTATTAAAATGATGGACCGATTAAACCCTAAGAAAATTGTGGTGGTTTCTTCAGCGCCTCAAATTCGCTACATTGATTGTTATGGTATAGACATGGCCAACTTAGAAACTTTAATTGCTTTTAGAGCGGCTTTAGAATTATTAAAAGACACTAATCAATATCATATTGTAGAAGAGGTCTATCACAAATGTCTTAAGCAAGTAAACATTAAAGATAAAAATGTTGTCAACCATGTAAAAGAGATTTACGATAATTTTACAGACGAACAGATTTCTGATAAAATTTCAGAATTATTAAGTGATGAAAATGTTAATGCCGAAGTGAAAATTATTTTCCAACCTGTTGAAAATCTGCATAAAGCCTGTCCTAAAAATTTAGGTGATTGGTACTTTACTGGAGATTATCCTACACCAGGTGGAAACAGAGTTGTAAACAGAGCTTTTATTAACTTCTATGAAGGAAATAAAGAGCGCGCATACTAAACAACGACTCTAAACGACTTTTAATCCGATAAATTATGTATTTTATCTAGGAAAAATGCATTTCGTCGGATTCATGCATTCGCTTTAACAAATTAAATATACATTGGTATCACCATAACATAAGTAGGTTAAGTTCATGGTAGATTTGGGGCAAAAAAAGGTGAACTTCGTTCACCTTTTTTTATACACTTAATTTAAAGTGTTACTTTAAGTCAGATCTTCATTTAAGATACAAATTCATCTCTCAAACAAGTCCGAAACATAGTAGTTTCCACTCTTAGACTAATATATAGGTCGTTTGTCCAAAAAATTGATTAGAGAAACAATGTCCTCTTATATTTGACTCACCATAACATAAGTAGGTTAAGTTTATGGTAGATTTGGGGCAAAAAGGATGAACAACTGTTCATCCTTTTTCATGCCCAATTCCCAAACAAAAGAATCAAAAATTTAACCATAAAAAAATCCGAGTCTATATATAAAGACTCGGATTTTTTTTAATTTAAAATACTTTTAAGCTTATTTAGCTTCAGCATATCGTCTTTCAACTTCATTCCAATTAATTACGTTAAAGAATGCTTCAATATAATCTGGTCTTCTGTTTTGGTAATTTAAATAATAAGCATGTTCCCATACATCTAAACCTAAAATTGGTGTACCTCCACAACCAACTCCTGGCATTAATGGATTATCTTGATTTGGTGTAGAACAAACTTCAACTTTTCCACCTTCATGCACGCACAACCAAGCCCAACCAGAACCAAATTGTGTTGCCGCTGCCTTAGAAAATTCGTCTTTAAATACATCAAAAGAACCGTATTTTGCTTCAATAGCATCTTTTAATTCTCCAGATAATCGTCCTTTTCCTTCAGGATTCATAATGTCCCAAAATAATGAATGGTTATAAAACCCACCTCCATTATTTCTAACAGCTTTATTCTCTTTATCTAGATTGATAAGGATATTCTCAATAGTCTTTCCTTCTAAATCTGTTCCTTCAATTGCTGCATTTAATTTATTTGTGTAGCCTTGATGATGTTTAGTATGATGTATCTCCATAGTACGAGCATCAATATTTGGTTCTAAAGCATCATAAGCATATTTTAATTTCGGTAATTCGAAAGCCATAATATTATTGTTTTTAATTAGTTAATATTTTGTTTGCACTCAAATTTACAATTTTGTCTGAGATTTTTTCTTAATAAACTATTAAGATTCCCTATTTTGGTATAAAAATTATCTCTTGCAAAATTCAGCCTTCAAAATATATAATGCATCAGCTGGTAGTGGTAAAACATTTACACTAGCCAAAGCTTATCTCAAAATATTAATTCAATCTAAAAGTTACGATCAATTTAAATCTATTTTAGCTATTACATTTACTAACAAAGCGGTAGGTGAAATGAAAGAGCGAATTGTTGATATGCTAAAATCTTTTTCGTCGGAAGAAAGTCTAACAAAACCACATCCAATGTTTGAAGCTATTTGTGGAGAATTAGACATTAAGCCCGAAATTCTTCACAACAAATCTAAACACATTCTAAAACACATAATCCATAACTATGGTGCGTTTGACATTTCTACAATTGACGGCTTTACGCATAGAGTTATTAGAACTTTTGCGCACGATTTAAAATTGCCTGTAAATTTTGAAGTTGAACTAGACCAAGAACGCCTTTTAAATGAAGCTGTTGACAGTCTTATTTCTAAAGCTGGTAGTGACAAAACCTTAACCAAAGTCTTGGTCGATTTTGCAATAGAAAAAGCAGACGAAGACAAAAGTTGGGACATCAGTTTTGATTTTAATAAGATTTCAAAATTATTAGTTAACGAAAATGATCTTTTTGCCATTAATACTTTAAAAGAAAAGACACTTGATGATTTTAAAGTTTTAAAACAACAATTAGCCAAAGAAATTATTCTGCTTGAAGAAAAAATTGAAACTATAGCACTTAACGCTTTAACTCTAATTGAAGCATCTGGTTTACAATTTAATGACTTCAATAGAAGTTCGCTTCCAAAACATTTTGAAAAATTAGCTGCCAAGCAATTTTCGGTTGGCTTTGATTCTGCTTGGCAAAACGATTTAATTGAAGGCAATACACTTTACCCTAAACGTGTTTCTGATGATGTTGCATCAACTATTGAAAGTATTCAACCAAAATTATCGGAATATTTTGTGGCTTCAAAAACGTCAATTTTCAACATAAAGCTAAAAAAAGGATTTTACAGGAATGTCACTCCCCTTTCGGTTTTAAATGCCATTAAAAATGAATTAGACACTTTAAAGGCTGACCAAAACAAGATGTTGATTTCAGAATTCAATACCATTATTGCTAAAGAGATTAAAAACCAACCAACACCTTTTATCTACGAACGTTTGGGTGAAAAATTCAAACATTATTTTATAGATGAATTTCAAGACACCTCTAAAATGCAGTGGGAAAATTTAGTTCCCTTGCTAGAAAACGCTCTTTCTGCCGCCAATGGTTCGGCAATGCTCGTTGGAGATGCCAAACAAGCCATTTACAGATGGAGAGGTGGCGAAGCAGAACAGTTTATTAAACTTTATAATACTATTGACAATCCATTTCAGATTGAAGCCGAAGTATTACCATTAGACACCAATTACAGAAGCTCAAAAGCTGTTATTGAGTTTAATAATTCGTTTTTTGAATTTTTAAGTGAAACTACTTTTAGTGAAGCCGCTTATGCAGATCTTTACAAAAAGGCGAAACAAAATACACATAACAAATCTGAGGGTTATGTGAACCTTAATTTTTTAGACATTCAAAAGGAAGACGATATCCACGAGTTATATGCCAACGAGGTTTTAGAAACTATAAAAGCATGTCAAGCTAATGGATTTCCATTAGATGATATTTGTGTTTTGGTAAGAAAACGAAAAGAAGGAGTCGCTATTGCTAATTACCTCAATGAAAATGGGATTAAGATTACATCCTCGGAAACCTTGCTTTTAAAAAATTCGGATAAAGTTAATTTTATTAATTCGTTTTTAAAGTTACTTATTCAACCGAATAACGACAGTTTAAAAGTTGATGTCCTCTCCTATTTGGCAGCACAAAATCAAATTGAAGATACACATCTATTTTTTGTCTCTTATCTCAGAAAAAACATTGATGAGATGTTTTCAGAATTAAAACAGCTTAACATTTATATAGACAAAAACCAATGCCTTCAATTACCATTATACGAATTGGTAGAACATGTGGTTAGACTTTTTAATCTAAATGAAACCTCAGACGCATACCTTCAGTTTTATTTAGATGTTGTTTTAGAATTTACACAAAAGCAAAATGCAGATGTTGCTGCTTTTATCAATTATTTTGAAAAGAAAGCAGATAAATTAAGCGTGGTAACTCCTGAGCATATGAGTGCGGTTCAAATTATGACCATCCATAAATCAAAAGGCTTAGAATTCCCTGTGGTAATATTTCCTTATGCAGATCTAGATATTTATAGAGAAATAGAACCAAAAGTATGGTTTCCTGTTAAAGCAGAAGATTATAATGGTTACGAAACGCTATTACTTAATTACAATAAAGATGTTGAACATTTTGGAGACATCGGAAATCAAATTTACAACACACACCAATCGCAATTAGAATTAGACAACATTAATTTGCTTTACGTAGTTTTAACTAGAGCTGTAGAGCAATTATATATTATTTCTAAAAAAGACATCAATTCAAAAGGAGAGATAAACACAAATACTTATGCAGGGCTATTTATTAATTTTTTGCAGCACGAAAATAAATGGAACGAAAATCAATTAACCTACAGCTATGGATTACTAAAACCAAATGAAAACATTTCGGAAAAAACACTAACTTCTAATCCTTTAAAATTAATTTCAGTTCCAAAAGAAGAGCACAATTTAAAAATTGTCACCAAATCCGGATTACTTTGGGACACACAACAAGAAGCCGCCATTGAACGTGGTAACTTGGTACATTTAATTTTATCGAAAATAAAAACTGTTGAAGATGTCGATTTTGCTTTTAATGATTTATTAATTTCAGGAGAAATAACAACAGAACATAGCCATACATTAAAATCTCTAGTTTTAAACGTTATAAAACATCCTAAATTAGAAAGGTACTTTCACAATGATTTCACCATTTACAATGAACGTGATATTATTACAAGCACAGGTTTAATTCTACGTCCAGACCGCCTGAACATTAATTCAAAAAATGAAGCTATTCTTATAGATTACAAAACCGGAGAGGCCAAAGAGTCTTATGCAAATCAGCTTAACAATTATGAGGTTATTTTAAATGAGATGAATTTAACTGTAACCCATAAATTACTGGTTTATATAAATGACACAATTGAAGTTCTTGAAGTCTAATTTTTCCTAGTATCTTTGCTTAAACAACAAAATTTAAATTATGTACGGAGATATAAAAAACCATTTACAACAAGAAATAGAGTCTATAAAAGAAGCTGGTCTTTTTAAGGAAGAGCGTATCATTACGTCTCCCCAAGGTGCAGAAATAACGCTTAATACAGGACAGAAGGTATTAAATTTCTGTGCTAACAATTATTTAGGTTTATCATCACATCCAGATGTAATCCAAGCGGCAAAAGACACTATGGACACACATGGTTTTGGGATGTCTTCAGTACGTTTTATTTGTGGTACTCAAGATATTCATAAAGAATTAGAACAAAAAATTGCCGATTTCTACGGAACAGAAGACACGATATTATACGCTGCAGCCTTTGATGCTAATGGAGGCGTTTTTGAACCTTTACTAACAAAAGAAGATGCTATAATATCAGACTCTTTAAATCACGCTTCTATTATAGATGGTGTAAGATTGTGTAAAGCAGCTAGATATCGCTACCAAAATAATGATATGGCAGATTTAGAAACACAATTAATTTCAGCCAATGCTAATGGAGCACGCTTCAAAATTATTGTAACTGATGGTGTGTTTTCTATGGATGGCCTTGTTGCTCCTTTAGATAAAATATGTGATTTAGCAGACAAGTATGATGCTATGGTAATGATTGACGAATGTCACGCCACAGGGTTTATTGGAGAAACAGGAATTGGAACATTAGAAGAAAAGGGTGTTTTAGGCAGAATTGATATTATTACAGGAACTTTAGGAAAAGCACTTGGTGGAGCTATGGGTGGTTATACCACAGCAAAAAAGGAAATCGTTGAGTTATTACGTCAACGCTCAAGACCTTACTTGTTTTCAAATTCTCTAGCTCCAGCAATTGTTGGTGCTTCTATTAAAGTATTTGACATGCTTAAAAATGACACTACATTAAGAGATAAAGTAGATTGGAACACCAAATACTTCAAGAAAGGAATGAAGGAAGCTGGTTTTGATATTGTAGATGGTGATTCTGCAATTGTCCCAGTAATGTTATATGATGCTAAATTATCTCAAAATATGGCAAATATGTTATTAAAAGAAGGCATCTATGTTATTGGTTTCTTTTATCCTGTAGTCCCAAAAGATAAAGCTAGAATTAGGGTACAACTCTCTGCTGCACATGATAAGAATCAGCTAGATAAGGCCATTTCAGCTTTCATTAAAGTGGGGAAATCATTAAATGTTATCTGATATACTACAAATCTTAACACAAACACTCTATATTAGGGCGATATCCCAATAATTTTATATATTTGTCTTTGTTAATAAAGTTTAACAACTTACTTTTGCTAACAATTAACACTTAAAAATTAAAATTAATTAGAATATGAAAAATCTTAGCAGATTATTTTTTGTAGCAGTGCTTATCGCAAGTTTTAGCACTTCTAATGCTCAAGACAAGAACAATCCATGGGCTATTACAATTGGAGCTAACGCAGTTGACTTTTACCCTGTAGGAGAAGACACACCTCAAGGTGACTATTTTGACGAGTACTTTAATGCGAAAGATCACTGGAACATTCTTCCTTCGCTATCTACAGTCTCTGTATCTAGATACCTTAGTGATGGTTTTACTTTTACTGCTAAAGGTTCTATAAATAGAATTGACAAATTTGGTTCAAACTTCGATCCTATTACAGGAGAAGAGTCTACAAACAAAATTGACGATTTAACTTACTATGGTTTAGATGGTGCTGTATCTTACAGTTTTATGGATCTTGTACAGTCTAAAACAATCGACCCTTATTTAGGTGTTGGTGGTGGTTACACTTGGCTTGATGAAATCGGAGCTGGAACTTTAAACGGAACTTTAGGTTTAAAATACTGGTTCTCTGAAAACTTAGGCTTAGATGTTCAATCTACTTATAAGCATGCTTTTGAAGATTATTTACCTACACATTTCCAACATTCAGTTGGTCTTACTTTCAAGTTTGGTGGTACTGATACTGATGGTGATGGTATTTATGATCAAGATGATGCATGTCCTGAAGAAGCTGGATTAGAAATCTTTAACGGTTGTCCTGATTCTGATAATGATGGTATTCAAGATTCTAAAGATGATTGTCCTTACGATGCTGGTTTAGCTGAGTTTAACGGTTGTCCTGATACTGATGGTGACGGTGTAATGGATAAAGATGATAACTGTCCTGAAGTTGCTGGTTTAAAATCTTTAGCTGGTTGTCCAGATGCTGATGCTGATGGTGTTGCTGATGGTGATGACAAATGTCCTAACCAAGCTGGTCCTGCTGCAAACAACGGATGTCCTTGGCCAGATACTGATGGTGACGGTGTTTTAGATAAAGACGATAAATGTCCTAACGAAGCTGGTACAGTGGCAAACAACGGTTGTCCTGAAGTTAAGCCAACTGAAGAAGTAATGGATACTTTAAATGAATATTCAAGATCTATCTTATTTAACTCTGGTAAAGCAACTTTCCAGAAACAAACTGACAAAGTATTACAGTCAATGGTAGCTATCTTTAAAGAATACCCACAAGCTAACTTCTCTTTAGAAGGTCATACTGATTCTGATGGATCTAAATCAATGAACCAAGCTTTATCTGAAAGAAGAGCTAATGCAGTTAGAGATTACTTAATCGCTAATGGTATTAGTGCTGACAGATTAACTGCTGCTGGTTTCGGTGAGTCTAATCCTATCGCTAGCAACAAAACAAGAGCTGGTAAAAAAGAAAACAGACGTGTAGAGGTGAAGTTGAAAAACTAATCACATCTAAAATATATTAAAAAAACGCTCCGATATTCGGGGCGTTTTTTATTTTTATAAAATGATAAGTTTTATAAAATCGGTTCTCATAGATCTTCAAAAGAAAGGCCTAAAACTAGAAGACCTCTATTTCATTCTACCAAGTAAACGTGCTGGTGTTTTTCTTAAGCACCACCTTTCTACATTAATAGATCAACCTATATTTGCTCCTCAAATACTTAGCAGTGAAGAATTTGTAGAAGAGTTATCTGGTTTACAAAACCTACCTAATACAGATTTATTATTTAGGCTCTACGAATCCTATAAAGCGCTAACTGACGAAGAAGAACAAGAGTCTTTTGAATCGTTTTCTAAATGGGCTCAAATCTTATTACAAGATTTTAACGAGATTGATCGTTATCTCATCCCACAAGAACACATCTTTGATTACTTAAATGCTATAAAAGAGCTTCACCATTGGTCTTTAGAAGTGAACCAAACCAATCTTATTAAAAATCATTTAAAGTTCTGGAAACGACTTAAAATGTATTACACCGCTTTTACGGAAAACCTATTACAGTCCAAACAAGGTTATCAAGGTCTAATTTATAGAGAAGCCGTTGAAAACTTAGAATCGTATATTGAAAATTCTACCCATAAAACACATATTTTTTTAGGTTTTAATGCCTTAAACACTGCTGAATCTCAAATTATACAAGGCTTACTTAAAAATGATTTAGCTGAAATTTATTGGGATATTGACACTTCTTTTATTGATGACACTATACATGATGCTGGGTGGTTTACAAGACAACACAGAAAACAATGGAGTTATTTTAAAACGCATCCTTTTAACTGGGTCACGTCGCATTACAAAGAAGAAAAGAATATTAAAGCCATTGGCATCCCCAAACTTGTTGGACAAGCAAAATATATTGGTCAAATATTATCAGAACTAACAGAAACCAAAACTAACTTTTCTAATATTGCAGTCGTTTTAGGAGAAGAACAATTATTACTTCCTGTATTAAATTCTATTCCTAAAAACATAACCAAACTCAATGTTACTATGGGTTTACCGTTACAGTTTGTTCCCTTAGCCTCGTTTTTTGAGCAACTATTTAATGTTCATAAAAACAATCCGAAGCAATTCTATTACAAAGATGTTATAGGTTTACTATCGCACCCTTCCGTTTATCCTTTATTTGAAACTACAACAACAAATGTTTCAAGTGCTATAGTCGCAGATATTCAAAAAAATAATACGGTTTATATTACTGTACAGGAACTTAAACAACTTGCTAACTCACATAAAGAACTTATAGCATTATTATTTCAGTCTTGGAACGACAATCCAGAAACCGCTTTAAAAAATTGTTCTGAATTGATTTTAAAAATGAAAGCCAATTTTGATAGCAATAAACAACATCACAGTTTAGAATTAGAATATCTATATCGCTTTAACACCCTATTTAATCAATTATCAAAATTAGATACAACCTATAAATACCTTGAGTCAATAATTGCATTACAGTCTATTTACAAAGAACTCCTAAGCTCAGAAACCCTAGATTTCAAAGGAGAACCATTAGAAGGACTTCAAATTATGGGAATGCTAGAATCACGTGTTTTAGATTTTGAAACGGTGATTATAAGCTCTGTAAATGAAGGGATTCTTCCTTCAGGAAAAACGAACAATTCCTTTATTCCTTTCGACGTAAAAATTGAAAATAACCTACCCACTTTTAAAGAAAAAGACGCTGTTTACACCTATCACTTTTATAGACTTTTGCAACGCGCTAAAAACGTCTATATTTTATACAACACCGAAATTGATGCTCTAAAAGGTGGTGAAAAAAGTAGATTCTTAACACAGCTAGAAGTTGAAGGGATTCATGAAATAAAAAATAGCATAGTATCTCCAGATGTTCCCATTGTAGAACAAAAACTGACCGAAATAACAAAAACACCATCGGTTATGGAACAAATAAAAGTATTATCTGAAAAAGGCTATTCACCTTCGTCCTTAACCAATTATATCAGAAATCCGATAGATTTTTATTATGAAAAAATACTCGGAATAAAAGAGTTTGAAGACGTCGAAGAAAATATTGCAGCCAACACTTTAGGTTCCGTTATTCACAATTCACTTGAAGATTTTTATAAACCCTTAGAAGGTTCTATTTTAACTATTGAGCATCTTAAAGATTTTAAAAGTCGTACTAAGAAAATGGTAACTAAACATTTTGAAGAACTCTACAACAAAGGTGGTTTTTCTCAAGGTAAAAACCTTATCATTTTTGAAATTGCCCAACGTTACATTTCAAATTTTTTAAATTTAGAATTAGAGAGCCTTAAACAAGGAAATGAAATTAAAATCCTTTCGATTGAAGCTGATGAAGCCATTGATATTAAAATTGAAGGTTTAGATTTCCCTATTAAGTTAAAAGGGAAAGTGGATAGAATTGATAGCTTTAATGGTATAACTAGAGTTATCGATTATAAATCGGGTAAGGTGGAACAAAATAAAGTAGAAATCGTTAATTGGGAAGACTTAACTACAGATTACACAAAGTACAGTAAATCGTTTCAAATTTTATGCTACGCTTATATGATGCGTCAACAAAATCTAATAGCGCTACCAATTGAAGCAGGCATTATTTCGTTTAAAAATTTAAGTGAAGGTTTATTGAAATTCGGAAAAAAGGCGTCATCTCATGCGAGAACAAAAGACCAATTAATTACGAATGAAACCTTAGATAATTTTGAAATAGAGCTCAAAAAACTCATTACAGAAATCTCTAATCCAAAGCTTAATTTTACTGAAAAAGAACTGGACTAATGACAATTGATAAACATATAATTTTAGAAAGAGATGGTAAAAAACCCATCTTAATTGATACCTTTTATTCTGAAGAAAAATCAAATCAACCTATAGTCATTTTTTGTCATGGCTATAAAGGGTTTAAAGATTGGGGAGCATGGGACCTTATGGCAGAAGCATTTGCCAATGCTGGATTTTGTTTTATAAAATTCAATTTTTCACATAATGGCGGCACGATGGAAAATCCTATTGATTTTCCTGATTTGGAAGCTTTCGGAAATAACAATTACACGAAAGAGCTAGACGATTTAGATGCGGTTATAACTTGGTCTCAAAATCATTTCAAATCGAATTCAAAAATAGACACCAACACTATTTGCTTAATTGGTCATAGTCGCGGCGGAGGTATTGCGCTACTAAAATCTTCGGAAGATCAACGAATCACTAAACTGATTACTTTGGCTAGTGTAAGTGATTTTGCGAGTCGGTTTGGCTCTGAAGAAGCACTTAAAACATGGAAAGAAGACGGTGTTAAATACGTAGAGAATGGTAGAACGAAACAACAAATGCCGCATTATTACCAATTCTTTGAAGATTTTGAAACTCATAAAGCGAAGCTTGATATCAAAGCCGCGACAACACAAATAGACATCCCAATGCTCATTATTCATGGTGATAACGATACTTCTGTAAATATCAGTGAAGCAGAAGCGTTACAGCAATGGAATCCTAAGAGTCAACTAAAGGTTATTGAAAATGCAGATCATGTGTTTAATACGAAACATCCTTGGAGTAAAAGAGAACTTTCTGAGGAATTAAAAACTGTTGTCGAAACGGCTATTCAGTTTATAATATAAAAAAAAGCATGCCTTAAGCATGCTTTTTGTGGAGAAGATCGGGCTCGAACCGACGACCTCTTGACTGCCAGTCAAGCGCTCTAGCCAACTGAGCTACATCCCCAAATTATTCGATATTATTTTAGTCCACTTAAAACCAAAACCGGCAATGTGGAACTGTGAAAATCTTTTTTCAAGATTGTATCCTTTTCCCATAATTTATTGAAAAACCCTCGCTTTCGACGCACGACACATAATAAATCTGGGTCATTCTCTTTATAATGTTCTAAAAGCGCTAAAAATGTATTAGGACTTTCAACGTTTATTGTTGTTGTAATCATTGATTTTAACTCGTCATTAATTTCAAAGTCACGCTTTTTATGATGAGGAGTCTTTACTAAAAGTAAGGTTAATGCAGATTCAAATTGTGTTTTTAAATACTTTAAAGGAAGCAAGACCTTATCTTTTTTTACAGTCGCAGATTTAACGGCCATAAATATTTTTGAATAAGGCTTAAACACGCAATTTTCAGGAACAATTAATGCAGGTATTTGTGTTTGTTTAATAATCTTACCAGACGTTTTTCCTAAATACACTTCGTCCTTAATAGAATTGGTACGCGGCTCTATAAGGATTAAATCAACATTTAATTTTTTACAGATTTTTTCTAAGGTCTTTACCAACTTCCCTTTATACGTTTTGGTAATGACTTCAACACCTTTAGTATCTATGGATGCTACATGTTTTTCTAAAAATGATTTAGACTCGGCTTCTAAAATATCATCTATCTTAATCATGGTGCCTGCTTTACTATAAACATCATATATTTGAACCACATAAACCTTAGCACCAAAAGCTTGCGCAAAATCTATAGCATACTGTAAATGCGACTTTGCGTTTTTTGAGGAACCAACAGGAACTAATAGCGTTTTCATCTTTAGAAAATTAAGATTAACATTAAGACAAAAGTAAACATTATAAATGATTCGAATAGCAGAAGAAAAAGATATTCAACCCATTTTAGAAATCACAAAAGCTTGTGCTAAATCTATGATTTCTAGCGGTATTTATCAGTGGAATGAGCACTATCCTAATACATCTGCATTTCGCAAAGACATTAAACGCGAAGAACTTTATGTTTTAGAAATTAATCATGCAATTAAAGCTTGTATTGTGATTTCTACATTTATGGATTCGGAATATGAGCCTATCAAATGGTTAACACCTAATGTTAATAACATTTATATTCATCGTTTAGCTGTTCATCCTCAATTACAAGGCAAAGGTTATGCACAACAATTGATGCATTTTGCAGAGCAATTTGCTATTGATAACAACTATAGTTCTATTCGATTAGATACCTTTTCGCAGAACAAAAGAAACCAAAAGTTTTACGAACTTCGCGGTTATAAACGATTAGGAGATATTTACTTTCCAAAGCAAAGTAAATTTCCTTTTTACTGTTACGAATTGGTATTGTGAGCACAGCTATAACTTTAAAACAAATTAATAAATTGGCGATTCCTGCTTTAATTGCAGGAGTGTCTGAGCCTATTTTATCTTTAACTGATGCGGCAATCATTGGTAATATGGAACAGAATGCTACAACATCTTTGGCAGCAGTTGGTATTGTAACAACATTTTTATCCATGCTAATTTGGGTCTTAGGCCAAACTAGAAGTGCCATTTCTTCAATTATTTCGCAATACTTAGGTGCCGGAAATGTGGAATCCGTGAAGAATTTACCAGCCCAAGCTATTTTTGTAATTACAACACTCAGTCTTGTAATTATAGCTATTACCTATCCCTTAGCTTCGCCTATTTTTAAACTTTACAATGCCTCGGGCGACATTCTAAATTATAGTGTAGACTATTATCAAATTCGGGTTTTTGGATTTCCCTTTACCTTGTTTACCATCGCTGTTTTTGGAACCTTTAGAGGACTTCAAAACACCTATTTCCCTATGCTAATTGCTATTTCTGGTGCATTGGCCAATATTATTCTCGATGTTGTGCTTGTCTATGGTATTAACGGTTTTATTCCTGCCATGCATATCAAAGGTGCTGCATATGCCAGTGTTATTGCGCAATTAATTATGGCTTTACTTTCGGCTTATTACTTACTTAAAAAAACAGATATTCCGTTAATCGCAAAATTACCTTTTAATCCTGAAATGAAACGTTTCGCGTTAATGATTCTCAATTTATTCATAAGAACGATTGCCTTAAATATTGCCTTGTATTTTGGAACGAGTTTTGCCACAAAATATGGTGAAAGCTACATTGCGGCTTATACCATTGCTATTAATTTATGGTTTTTAGGGGCTTTTCTTATTGATGGCTACGCAAGTGCGGGTAATATTTTATCAGGAAAATTATTTGGAGCAAAAGATTATAAAAACCTTTTAGAATTAAGTAATAAACTGATTAAATATGGCATTGTCGTCGGGCTTTTAATTGGCGTCATTGGTGCTGTATTCTATTATCCTTTAGGCAATCTATTTAGTAATGACGAAGCAGTATTATCGGAATTCTACAACGTGTTTTGGATTGTTTTAGCCATGCAACCTGTATGTGCTCTAGCTTTTATTTTTGATGGTGTTTTTAAAGGACTAGGCAAAATGAAGTATCTTAGAAACGTTTTGTTATTTTCTACAATTGTAATTTTTGTTCCAGTTATATTTTGGGTAGATAGCCTAAATTATAAACTCTATGGTATTTTTATCGCCTTTACATTGTGGATGATTGCTCGAGGCTTACCATTAATTATAAAATTTAGAAAAACATTTATTCCTCTAGCGCAAAACACTTAAATTTGATTATTAATTTTATTTCTATAATGAGCTTATTAATAACAATACTACAAGACGGCAATATAGACGAAAAACTTAAAAATGCACCAGACAGCAGTTATGGTGTTGGCGTGTTTATTGGTACACTCTTACCTTTTGTGGTTTTGGTTCTCATCGCTTTTGCGATTTATAGATATAACAAAAATAGATATAAAGACGAATAGTATGGATATTCTTGGCTTTTTAGGTGGAAACGGCTTATTCCTTATATTAGGATTAGTACTTATAATTGTATTTTTCTACAACAAATATAAAAGACGTTAATATAGATTTACCGCGTTTTTAACCAACCTGTAATACTCAATCGCTGTGTATTTACGGGTTTTACTTCATGCTCTAATTCTTGGCTTTCAAAAATAACAACTTTGCCAGGAAGTGGATAAATAACCTTGTCTTCACCGTCTAAATAAAGGACTAATTCACCTCCGTTTTCGGGTTTCCAATCTTCACTATTTAAATAACAAACAAAAGATAATTTACGTCTATCATCATTCTGAAATGTATCTAAATGTCGTTTGTAATAGGTGTCCTTAGGATAAATGGCATAATGGAATTCCTTCTGATTAATACCAAGAAAACAGGTGCGATTGAGGTAATCTTTTAAGTCATTGATTTTATTAAAGAATAATTGCTCTGCAGAATTGATAACGTTTTCATCTATCCAAAGAATAATATCTCCGCGCACTGCTTTTTTAACAAGCGCATTGGTTTTATTCCCAATAGCCGATTTTTTAAACGCATCTTCTTCATACTTTAAAAGCAATGAATGCCGTAGAGCAACAACCTCATCTTCTGAAAAAAAATCATCAACAATACTATATTTTTGCGATGAAATGTCTGAAATAACACGCTCATAAAGCGGATTTTCAACAAACGGAATAGCTTCGAAAAGGCTACTCACCGTGACTTTTAAAGAAATTTAATCCTTTCATTATTTTTTAAAAATTTAAAAAAAGTGCGCAAATGTAATCTAAAAAGCCATTCCTTTTACATTTATAATATCTTTGCACTATAATTTAAAATCGCATGAGTAAAATTCGCATTACAAAACAATTTTCTTTTGAAACAGGTCACGCCCTATACGGTTACGACGGAAAGTGTAAAAATGTCCACGGTCATAGTTACCATCTTTTTGTTACCGTAATAGGCACACCAATAGCCGATTCCAACAATGTAAAATTTGGAATGGTCATCGATTTTGGTGACTTAAAGAAAATAGTAAAAGAAGAAATTGTAGATGTTTTTGACCATGCTACGGTTTTTAATAAAAACACACCACATGTGGAATTGGCCAAGGAACTAGAAGCAAGAGAGCATAATGTGTTGCTTGTAGATTATCAGCCAACAAGTGAAATGATGGTGATTGATTTTGCGGAAAAAATAAAACAGCGTTTACCAGAAACTATAAAATTACATTCTTTAAGGCTTTCAGAAACCACTTCTTCTTTTGCTGAATGGTATGCTAGTGATAATGAGTAAACCGAACCACATACATATTGCCGACGGAAAAAAAATCTATTTTGCATCAGATAATCATTTAGGCGCACCAACGAGTGAAGCGTCTCGACCTCGTGAAAAAAAATTCGTCGCTTGGTTAGATGAAATTAAGCATGATGCTGCTGCTATTTTTTTGATGGGAGATCTCTTCGATTTTTGGTTCGAATATAAAACCGTAGTACCTAAAGGCTTTACAAGAACTTTGGGGAAACTAGCAGAAATTAGTGATTCCGGAATTCCGATTCATTATTTTGTGGGTAACCACGATTTATGGATGAATGGCTATTTTGAAGAAGAATTAGGTATTCCTGTTTATCATAAGCCTGAAGAATTCACGTTTAATGACACCTCTGTCTTTATTGGTCATGGTGATGGTTTAGGACCTGGAGATAAAGGCTATAAACGCATGAAAAAAGTGTTTACGAGTCCATTTTTTCAATGGTTATTCAAATGGATGCATCCTGATATTGGAGTTAAAATCGGACAATATATGTCTGTAAAAAACAAAATGATTTCAGGCGATGATGATGCAAAATTTTTAGGAGAAGACAATGAATGGTTAGCGGTATATTGCAAACGTAAACTCGAAGATAAACATCGAGATTATTTTGTGTTTGGACACCGACACTTACCTTTAGAAATTGACTTAAATGAAACGTCTAAGTACATTAATTTAGGCGACTGGATTCAGTATTATACCTACGGAGTTTTTGACGGTGAAAATTTTGAACTGAAAACCTATTAATGTCGTCCTGTTTTTACTTTAACAGAAGCGTAAGTAGATACAGAATAAGGCACCACAAAGCACAAGCCAAGCTTTAACCAATTTACCTTTTCAAAATTCAAATGATATAAAAGGTCTCCTTGGTTGATAATATTTAAAATACAACCAACCACTATAGCGACTTTAATTGAAGAGATGACGATGTCTTTTTCTAAAGCTATTTTAAGCAGTTTTAGAATCATACTAAATGAAATGTTTAAATATTTTGCTGGCAAAAGTAATAAAAATGATAAGCCTTAAAAGTGATTTTATACTCCATCTTTTTCGTGTTCTTCAATATCTTTAGTGAGATCTAGTTCACGTAATGATTTGTTTTTAAAATGCATTGTTGTCACCGTAATAAGTGTTACGGTACCTCCAAGTATTACAGCCAATGGCGCTCCAAATAGTTTTGCAGCGACTCCACTTTCAAGCGCTCCAAGCTCATTAGAAGACCCAACAAACATAGAGTTAACGGCACCAACTCTTCCTCTCATATCATCTGGAGTCTTAAGCTGAAGAATGGTTTGACGAATTACCATAGACACACCATCAAACACACCAGATAAAAATAAAGCAACCAGACTTAGCCATAACAACTTAGAAGCTCCAAAAATAATCATACATATTCCAAAGCCAAAGACTGAAATTAGTAGTTTTTTTCCAGTGTTTTTTGTGATTGGTAAATAGGTGGTTGCCACCATAGTAATAATACTTCCAGAAGACAACGCTGCATTTAGAAAACCGAAGCCTCTTGGGCCTGCATCTAAAACATCTTTTGCAAATACAGCAAATATGGCCACAGCGCCACCAAATAAAACAGCAATCATATCTAGGGTTAGTGCTCCTAAAATAACCTTATCGTTAAACACAAATCGTAGTCCAACTTTTAAACTGTCCATCACCGATTCATTCGTTTTTTTATTTAAAACAGGTTTCTTTTTTATACCAAAGACTAATATTAATGCTAACATCACGAGTGAAAATATAATTCCAAGCGTATAATGCACACCAATCCATGCGATTAAAAATCCGCCACATAGTGCACCAAATACATTAGCCCCTTTCCAGGTACTACTACTCCATGTGGCTGCATTTGGGTATATTTTTTTAGGTACAATTAAGGCTATAAGCGAGAAAATAGTAGGTCCAAAAAAAGCTCTTAAAACACCACCAAAAAACACTAAACTATATATGCCATATAGAATATAGTTGACTGTCCAAGAACTTTCAATAGCTTCTGAAGTGAGCCAAAACAAGCCAAAACTGATTAATGAGAATAAGGCAATGCAAAGTGTAAACAAGTTTCGTTTTTCTTTTTTGTCAACAATATGACCTGCAAAAGGGGCGAATAAAAACGCGGGTAAAAATTCACAAAGCCCAATAATGCCTAGACTTAATTTATCATTAGTTAAAGCATACACTTGCCATTCGATGACAATAAATTGCATAGACCAACCAAAAACCAATGCAAAACGCACCAATAAAAAGATGTTGAATTCCCTGATTCTTAATGCTGCATATGGATCGTTTTTCGCCAATTTGGTTTAATAAATAGGGTTTTAGATGATATGTAAACAAAATAGCTATTTATTAACATGTTTTGAGAATGTGTTAATGAAATTCGTTTTTGTTAACATGTTTCACGTAAATGTTAATGAAATCTAGAAATCATAACTTATAGTCATATTCAGAAAATAGTTTTAGTAAACTATTATTTACAAAGTAATTGTCTCTTCCTATTATAACTTTAGTCAAAATATTACCATCGCTATTTGCTAACTCATTCAAATATTTTGAAGCCGTCTGTCTACTGACTTTTAAATCTTTTTGTAAAAATTCAATTTTTGTATAAGGATGTTTAAATAAGTTATTTATTAAATCTTGGCTATAGAATTTAAAGTTATCTCGAATGAAAAACTTATAATTTTGCATTTCTCTTTTCATATCTGTTATAAGCTTTATAGCCTGAATTGAGACAGATTCAACTGCATCCAAAATAAAACAAATCCAACTTTCCCAATTATTTGAGTCTCGAACATCCTGCAGCAATGAATAGTAAGTAGCTTTATTTTGAATAATATACCTACTTAAATATAAAGAAGGATATTCTAATAAATTTCTTCTTACTAAATAAAGAATGTTAATTATCCTTCCTAACCTCCCATTTCCATCGTAAAAAGGATGAATACTTTCAAATTGATGATGTATTATAGCCATTTTTATCAAAGGATCTAAGTCGTCTAACTCATCATTATTAATATAATCAACAAGATTACTCATTAAATCTTTTACGACTAACTTAGATTGAGGTGGAGTATATACTATTTCTTTTGTTTTATCATTTTTTAAATCTGTACCAGGTAAGGTTCTATAACCTGCGTTATTTTGTTCTAACTCTTTATGTATCGTCAAAATACTACTATTAGTAATAAGTCGGTTTTTGTATACAAATTCATAGCCTATTTTTAGTGCAGAAGCGTAATTCTGAACTTCTTTGGCCGCAATATTCTTCACTAAATTCATATTAAGCTCTGCCTTAAAAAGCTCATCATGTGTAGTAATAATATTTTCTACAGCAGAACTATCCTTGGCTTCCTGAAGAGCGAGCGTATTAATTAAAATTGATGGATTTGGCATTGTAGCTGCAACACCTTTTAGTTCTGCTAAAGCAGCTCTAGCGTTAGGTAGTTTTTTTAAAACTCTTTTTGTCTCAAAATCTGTTTTTAACGGTAAATTTTCTAAAATATACATGCCCTAAAGTTATCTAATTTCAATCAATTTAAAAGCAACACGTCTATTTAATTGGCGTCCTTCTTCTGTGTCATTATCTGAAATAGGTTGCGTACTTCCAAAACCAAATGATTTAATCCTAGTTGCATTCAATCCTTTTTCAATTAAATAATCTAAAACCGCTTTGGCACGTTGTTCTGATAATTCTTGGTTTATGGCTTCTAATCCAACATTATCTGTATGACCATAGATTTCAACTTTTAATGTAAAATTAGTTTCTAAATGTTTGTAAAGTTGATTCAATTCTTCTTTAGAAATAGCTAACAATTCGGCTTTATCAAAATCGAATAATACATTTTTGAAGGTGTAAATCTCATTAGTTTTAATGATAGGTTCTTCAAGCGTTTTAAGGGTTTCTTTTTTGATGTTCTCTTCTTCTTTTTCTAAGGGTTCAATGGAAACGTCATCGATATAGTAATAGGAAAACGATTCATATTTAGTTGGTCTAGCTTTACTTCTTTTAGTGTCGGTATTTGTATTAAAATTTCCTATAGCAAAGTAATTTTCAAAACCATTTGCGGTATATAGAAAGGAAACCTCCATCCAGTCTTTATCATTATCGTAAAATTCTTTTCTGAACGTTGGTCGAAATGTTAAATTAGGAATTCGTTTTGCAAAGTTTTTTGCGTTGATATTCACTTTGCTTTTGGATGCATTGAATTTCTCAGACGTCATCATAATCCCCAATTCTTTGAGGGCATATCTTGAGTTTTCCGCTAAACTGATATAGAATTTAACTTGATATTTCTTCCCTCGCTCTAAGGTAGTTTTTAATGTACCTTGAACATATTCTCTATAGTCTTTCTTGAAATACGCATATATACCAGCATAACCATTTCCGGTTCTGGCTTTTTGATAACCATTGAAGTTTTGGAAACTCATTTTCTCGCTACACGAATTAAAATAATCCGTTGTGCCATTATTGGGAATCGTCCAGTCTTTTACATTCCTATGAAATAAGCTCATATCTCTAGGGCAATCATAGAAGTGTTCAAAGCTTGGATTTAAAACTAGGTTTTGACTATTTGAAATAAAGCCACAAAAAAAGAAGAGAAATAGGATTGGTTGTTTCATACACAATCAACGGAAAGATAATCAATTATATTTTATACATACAAGGTTTTGTAAACCTTGCAGGATTTATCATTCTTTTATATCCTTCAATTTCAACTGTAAACTCACATTGCCATTCCAATGGTTTTCATCTATGGAATACGCTGCGCTAAACGGTCTTTTACTTTTTATGATATCAATTTTATCGCCTAAGCCAAAACCAATACAGACAATTTTATCATTGAAGGATTGCGTCACTGTTAATCTAATGTGCTTATCATCTTCACCAACACATTTTCCCCAGCCAGTATCTTTTAGGTTTTGGGACATAAAGGTGGGTGACATATTCCCAGGGCCAAATGGTGCAAATTGTTTTAGGATTCGCATGAGTTTATCATTGATTTGTCCAAGTTCTATTTCTAAATCAACTTTAAGCTCTGGTGTTAACAATTTTGGGTCAATGGTTTCCTTAACCACACTTTCAAATTTAGCTTTAAAGGCGTCGTAATTTTTGGGATCTAAAGTTAAGCCTGCGGCATATTTATGACCTCCAAATTGTTCAATATGTTCGCTACAGGCTTCTAATGCATTATACACATCAAAACCAGAAACGGAACGTGCCGATGCCGCTAATTTATCTCCACTTTTGGTAAAAACAAGTGTGGGTCTGTAATAGGTTTCTATTAAACGTGATGCTACAATACCAATCACTCCTTTGTGCCATGATTCATCATAAACAACTGTTGTAAAACGGTCTTGCTCGTTATTCTCTTCAATTTGATCTAAGGCTTCTTCTGTAATACGTTTATCGGTTTCACGACGATCGGTATTAAACTCATCAATATCTACGGCATATTTTGCAGCAAGGTTAAAATCGGTTTCGGTTAAAAGCGTTACGGCGTGGTTGCCGTGTTTCATTCGCCCGGCGGCATTAATTCGAGGTGCGATAATAAAAACCACATCTGTTATGGTAAGAATGTCCTTTTTAACCTCAGCGATAATCGCTTTCATTCCTGGTCTTGGGTTGGTATTTATAATGTTTAAACCCATATAAGCCAAGGCTCTGTTTTCATCTACAATCGGGACAATATCTGCACCAATGGCAGTTGCCACCAAATCTAGATATTCGGTTAAATCTTCTACCGTTTGCCCTTGGTTAGATGCTAGAGCAGTAATTAGTTTAAAGCCCACACCACAACCACAAAGTTCTTTAAATGGATAATCACAATCGTCGCGTTTAGGATCCAAAACAGCTACCGCATCTGGAACTTCAGCTCCTGGCCTATGGTGGTCGCAGATTATAAAATCGACCCCTTTTTCTTTAGCATAAGCCACTTTATCTATGGCTTTTATACCACAATCGAGCGCTATAATTAGTGAAATATCATTATCGTCTGCAAAGTCTATTCCTTTATACGATATACCATAGCCTTCAGCATAACGATCTGGAATGTACGTGGCAACAGCATCTGTTCTTGTTTTTAAATAGGATGACATTAAAGCCACAGATGTTGTGCCATCAACATCATAATCGCCATAAACCATAATGTTTTCGCCTTGCTCAATCGCTTTTTCGATTCTAGCAACCGCTTTATCCATATCTTTCATTAAGAATGGATCATGAAGCTCGCTAAAACTTGGCCTGAAAAATGTTTTGGCAGCATCATAAGTATCGATGCCTCTTTGCAATAATAATGTGGCAACAATATCGTCTACTTGAAGTGCTTTTTTTAGTTCTTCAACTTTTGATGGTTCTGGTTTTGGTTTTAATGTCCAACGCATAATGTCTTATATCGCGATTATTACTTTGTGCTTTCGTGAAAATAAATATTAGTTTTAACAGTTGCAAAACGACGAAACATTTCCATGACTCCACAATATTTATCAACAGATAAATTTACAGCACGTTCGCATTTTTTTTGATTTAAGTCTGCACCATAAAAATGATAATCTACTACTACAGTGTGGTAATATTTAGGATGTTCATCCGTTAATTCACCTGTAACATCCATTTTAAAATCATCTATTTCTACTTTCATTTTATCTAACGTAGAAATAACATCTAAGCCAGAACAACCAGCTAGTGACGATAACATCATGGCTTTTGGTGATAGACCATTACGTTTATCTGTACCTTCAATATTGGTATCCATTATTACAGTTTTTCCACTTGGATTATCAGATTCAAAGGTTAAGCCACCTTTCCATTGGGTTGTGATTTTATTTGTCATTTTTTAAGTTTAAAAGTTAGAAGTACTATCTTGTTAGCTCAAAAATACTACTAAAAAAATAACTATGGCACTAGTAACACCTTTGTCTGCAGACCACGATTTGGAAACCAAAGAATTAGCAGAATTCTTTAATGAAACCCTTGGATTTTGTCCAAATTCGGTTCTAACCATGCAACGCCGACCAGCAATTAGCAAAGCATTTATTAATTTGAATAAAGCGGTTATGGCCAATGAAGGCAAAGTAACCTCAGCTTTAAAACGTATGATTGCTTGGGTGAGTAGTAATGCTACAGGTTGTCGTTATTGCCAAGCACACGCCATTAGAGCAGCAGAACGCTATGGTGCAGAACAAGAACAATTAGATAATATTTGGGAATATAAAACGCACCCTGCTTTTTCTGAAGCAGAACGTGCAGCTCTCGACTTTAGTTTAGCAGCTTCAATGGTACCAAATGCTGTGAATGCGGAGATAAAAGAACGCTTATATCAACATTGGGACGAAGGTGAAATTGTTGAAATGCTAGGTGTAATTTCATTATTTGGTTACCTAAACCGTTGGAATGATTCTATGGGTACTGATATTGAAGAAGGCGCTGTAGAAAGTGGAAATAAGTATTTAGGGAAACACGGTTATGAAGTTGGTAAGCATGATGGGTCACAATATTAGATTGTAAGATTTTTAGAGCACTTAACTTTTAGATAAATTAGATTGAAACCTTACTAGAGATAGTGAGGTTTTTTTATGTCCTATTTTATTTCAAACGTAGATTATAGCTTTGTTTCAGATTGAAGCAGAAATGAAATTATTCCAGCTTCAAACCATGTCACAGCAGATAGTAAACAAGTGATTTACTTTTGCTTAAAATTTAAAACGGATGGAACTATATTTAGAGTTAATAGCAATATCAGCGATTGCAAACGCACTGGGAATTGGAAAATTATTACAAATTCTTTTTTTAAGAATTATTTACCCTAAAGCAGGTATTAAGGATTTGGAATGTTTTATTAAGAATACTAAAACAAAAATTACTTTTCCAAAATTATGGAAGTAATGAGTTTACTTTCCTACGTAACTCAGGCACCACCAATTCCTCAAACCAAGGATTCTTACTTCTCCAAAACCGATTCGTTGGTGATGGATGTGGAATTGGAAAATAGGTTGGTAAATACTCTTTATAATCTCCTACAGTTTCTGTTAACGTTTGTTTAGCTTTATCTTTTAAATAATGCTTTTGAGCGTAAGCACCTATTAAAATAATCAATTCTACATTAGGCATTTTGTCTAATAATTGCTGATGCCATTGTGGTGCACATTCTGGTCTTGGTGGTAAATCGCCTGTTTTTGCTTTTCCAGGATAGCAAAATCCCATTGGTATAATAGCAAAATTCTCAGTGTTATAAAATTGTTCTTCTGTAACATTAAGCCACTGCCTAAGTTTCTTTCCGCTTTGGTCGTCCCACGGAATTCCAGATTGATGCACTTTTGTTCCTGGTGCCTGACCGATAATTACAATTTTAGATTTTATGTTTGCAGTTGCTACAGGTCTCGGCCCTAATGGTAAATGTGCTTTACAAATGGTGCATTGACTGATATTATGGAGTAATTCTTTCATTTTTTAATCTTCATCCTTCAACATACTCTTTAAATCATTCGTATAAGATGGATATGTAAATATTTGCTTTTTTAAATCACGAATTGTTAAACCTTCATTCATGGCTAGAGTCAAAATATTAATTGTTTCATTCGCTTGAGAACTTAATAAATTAGCACCCACAATTTTTTGAGTACGCTCATTAACAATAATTTTATAAGCGTAAGCATCGGCATTTTCTTTTTTAGAACTGTACCAATCAGAAGTATCTCCTTTATAAACAATTACATTTTTATATCTACTTTTAGCTTCTTCTTCAGAATAACCTACACTCGCCAATTGCGGTTTAGTAAAAACAACGGAAGGTACTAATGGGTTTTCAAACTCCTTAGAATTACCATTTATAATGTTATGGCCTGCAATATAACCTTGTAATCCTGATAAGGGTGTTAATGGTAAAGATTTACTAGAAACGTCTCCACAAGCGTACACATTTTCGTTGCTCGTACTTTGCATAAAATCATTAACTAAAACCCCAGATTCATCAGCTTTTATACCAGCGTTTTCTAAATCTAATTTTTCTACGGCTGGCACACGACCTGCTGTATTAAATATCTTTCTGGCCTTTATTGTTTTTGTTTTACCGCCTTTTTCATACGTCAGTTTTAAGTTTTTCTTCAATTTTTCTATGGAGATCGGTGTTGTATTAAACATAAATTTTACTCCATTCTTTTCTAAAACCTTGGTTAATTTTTCAACCAAAAACGAATCAAACTGTGTTAACGGACTATCTCCAACTTCAATCATAGTAACGTCACATCCCAACGTTGAAAGCATATAGCAAAACTCCATTCCAACATAACCTGAACCAATAAATATAGCTGATTTGGGAATTTTTTTCAAATTGAGAATGTCATCACTGGTTTTTAATAAATCTGAACCTTCAAGTTTTAAAGTTCTTGGAACGTAACCTGTTGCGATTACAAATTTATCCGCAGAAATAGTTTTACCTTCAACTGTAATTTCATTTTTACTGATAAATTTTGGAGATTGATGGTATAAATCTATACCTAAATCCGTAAGGTCATTTTCGGTTGAAGATGGCACAGGTTTAGTAAAAGACGTTTTAAATTTCTGAACAGCTTTCCAATTAATTTTAGGGGACTTTTTAATTCCGAAACCTTTGAGTTGGTTAGAGTGTTGTACTAAATCTGCAAATTGCATTAGTATTTTTTTAGGATCACAACCTCGTGTTGCACAAGTGCCCCCAAATTCGCGTTTATCTGAAATAGCCACTGATAATCCTGAGGCTATACAAGCTTTTGCTGCTGTTTGACCTGCAATACCACTACCAATGACAAATACATTATAATGTTTAGTCTCCATAATTTTAGATTGAAAGTTGAAATTATGAAATCTAATTGGCAAAGACTGATGCGGTAGGTTTAAAACTTAACTCGTTTACAATTATTTTTTACCATCAACAACAATCACAATTTCCCCTTTAGGAGGCTTATTTGTGTAGTATTCTAAAACTTCTTTTGCTGTTCCTCTAATAGTTTCTTCGTACAATTTTGTTATTTCTCTTGATACAGAGACCAAACGATCTTCGCCAAAGTATTCGCAAAAATGCCCAAGAGTTTTTATAAGCTTATGTGGACTTTCATAAAAAATGATGGTTCTAGTTTCTTCAGCTAAGAGTAATAATCGTGTTTGTCTGCCCTTTTTTACAGGCAAAAAACCTTCAAACACAAATTTATCATTTGGCAAACCACTATTGACTAATGCTGGTACAAATGCTGTTGCACCTGGTAAACAATCGACTTCAATATTATTTTCTACACAGGCTCTTACCAATAGAAAACCAGGGTCTGAAATTGCGGGAGTTCCTGCATCACTAATGACAGCGATAGTCATTCCTGCTTTTAATTTTTCGATTAAATGATTCACCGTTTTATGCTCGTTATGCATATGGTGACTTTGCATTTGCGTGGTAATTTCAAAATGCTTTAACAATTTTCCTGAAGTTCTGGTGTCTTCAGCCAAGATTAAATCTACTTCTTTTAAAACATCTATCGCTCTAAATGTGATATCTTTTAGGTTTCCTATAGGCGTTGGTACGAGATAAAGTTTACTCATTTTAGGCGGTTTCTTTTCAAATTTACATTGTTTTTAATGATATCAACACAAGCCTTTATGATATTTGGCATCTTTCTTATAAATTAAGGCTTTGGTAGGGAAATTCCTCCTATGCTTGTTATATTATTGAGATTATTTATTTTCTCACTGCATTAATCAAAACTACTATTTTATGGTTGGAAAACAATTCCGCTTATTGTTTTTATTTCTATTCTGTATGCAAGCATATAGCCAAACTACAGATTTGTCTATTGCTATTGAAGCACAAAACTTAAGTGGTACTGCGATATCTCAAGTGGATATTTATGAAGACTTTCAGTATGTAGTAACCGTTTTAAACTCAGGAAACACTGTTGATAATGCAAGTATTTCCATAAATTTTGATACTGACCTTTCAATCATTTCCTATAATTCTCAGAACAATAATGCTGGAGCTTCGGATTTTTCTAACATTGATATTACAGATAATGTTTTAACAGCCTCCATTGCGACAATGCCCAATAACGCCAGTGTAGAATTACTTGTTTTGGTAACAGCACCAACTAATTTGGGTGGTATTACTGCAAATGGTACTGTGAGCCCGCCCACAAATACTCAAGACATTAACACAAGTAATAATCAAGCCATAATATCTATTGATGTATTAGATGTTATAATTGATTTTTCGATAACACACACGCAAATCAATCCTTTGGAAGGCACAGCAATTAATGCTTGGGGAGATTCAGTAACCTATCAATTTACCATTACTAACAATAGTGATATTGACTTTCCTGTTTCTACTATTATTGGCAACTTAAACCTAAGTTCTCCTTCTATTAACGGACAGCCTTTTGCAGAGTTTATCTCGCTAGCTTGTATTAACTCTACAAACGGAACACTATGTCCAGATTTAACTGATGTTGCAGGAAGTTCAAGTGTTATTCAATCTGCTAACTCATTATTTACTTTTAATAATGCAATTAATATCACATCAGGAGGCAGTATAACCTTTGAAATGATTTACAGATATACAAATCTATCTTGTTCACCAAATCCAATGCCTATTACTGTTGACAGCAATATTACGATTCTATTAAATTCGGCTAATACTGCTGTTGTTAACTCAAACGACGTAACCACAGAACTCCTTTTGGCAGAACTTTGCCCAGAAACAGATCTTTGTATTGAAACAACACAAACAAATCCAGATATTTCTGAAAGTTTAGATTATGGGCAAGACATTACTTTTATAACAACGGTCTGCAATAACGGTCCTGCAGCTACACCTATGCGTTTCTTTTTTCAAAACTTATCTCCTTTAGATTGGAGTATAAGTTCGCTTACTTGCTTAGGGACAACCGGACCTGTTACCTGCAATGACTTCTCATTAAATATAGGTAATCAAATATGGGTGAGTAATGATTTTGTTTTGCAACCCAATACGACGATAACTATTGAAACAGTTTTGAGTTATTTAGAACCCGAATGTAACGATAGTACCACCGGAATTGTAGCCGTAATACGAAGCGCAACTAATATTTTAGATAATCAATTGGTAGACTCTAATCCTAATAATAATTTTTTCTCTAACCAACTACTTTTGCCTTCTGTAGAACCATGTGATAGTGAAGATTCAATAGATTTACATGTTACTAAAACACAAATAAGTCCAGAATTACCTATAGGAAGTTCTCCTCAAAACACAGCTGCTTGGGGTTTGGTAACCTATGAAATTACAGTTACAAATGCCAGTGAAGAAGATGCAATTATTGAATTACAAGATTATATGCCCACAATAGGTGATGACGATCCTGAAATATCTGCAATATTAACAAATGTAGAATGCGTTGCTACAACAGGAACAGCTTCTTGTTTTAACATTGAAAATGCTAATATCGGAATTCCTTTAGATGGTAGCTCTGAAAATGGAGAACTTATTATTTTTTGGGAAATTACGCCAGAAGAGAATTGGGCATTACCTCCAAATAGCTCGGTAAGCTTTAATGTAACCATAGATTGGATGTTAGAATGTTCGCCAGCCCCAATGATAGGAACCAATATGGTCAGCGTAAATTTTGCAAATGATTTAGAGGACACTAGCCCAGAGAATAATTCAGATTCTGTAAATACATATTTTGCAAAATGTTTAGATTTAATAGTGCAAACCTATCCTGAGTTTACTCAAGTCGACGTCAATCAAACCTTTAATTGGATTGTAGATATTAGTAATAGTACTACAAGTGCTGATGCTATAGATGTTATTTTCGAAAACACTGTTAATCCTATTTTTACTATTGTCGGAAACCCAACCTGTACAGTTACCTCTGGAAATGCAACTTGCATTACTAACTTTAATACTGTTGGTAATTTTATATCAGGAACCATTCCTACAATGGAAGCGGGCTCTACCGTTAGAGTTAGTATTCCTGTCACTGCGCCTAGTGTTGGTGGCGCTTTTAATAATATTGCAGAAGCCATTCCTGACCCTACAAACAACCAAGAATTAACACCAGAATCTAATATTTCTATTAATAGCGTTCTAGTCATTGCGCCTGTTTTACAAAAATCATTTACGCCAGAGGTGATTATCGAGGGAGGTGAAAGCGAATTAACATTTACTGTTTTTAATGTAGCGAATAACCCTACACAAAGTCATATTTCATTTACCGATAATTTACCAAATGGAGTAACACTTTTAAGTGCGCCTAATTGGATTCAAGCTAACGGTTGTACAGCAACATTTATAGGAACCACTAATGATACATTTGTTGGTATAGAAAATTTGGTCTTTCCAGAAGGCGTTGTGAGTTGCACATTCTCAGTTTTAGTGACTTCTGAAATTGCAGGTACTTATCTTAATAATTTTCTGAATTTCACAAACAACAATAACATAGATACATCTCAAACCAATGCGACACTTAATGTTATTATTGACACCTCTGATATTGATATTGAAATCATTAAAACCGCGTTACCTACCGAAGCTGTTTTGGGGCAACATGTTGATTTCTCCATTACAGCGACAAACTTAGGAACTACAACCGCCACTTTAATTGAAGTCATTGATACCTTACCGCAAGGTTATGAATTTGTTTCTGCAATCACTAGTTCTGGTGTTTTTGATGACACAACTTTTATATGGAATATCCCCAACCTTGATGCCAATAATTTTGAAACGTTAACCTTAACGGCTAAAGTGGTCTCTTCAGAAAATTTAACTAATGTTGCAAGATTAAATAGCGTTAATGAACCCGATAGAGATCTTACAAATAATGAAGATAATGCTACTGTAGAAATTTCTAATTGTTTATCAATTTCTGAAGGTATTTCCCCTAATAACGATGGAAAAAATGATGTGTTTTTTATTCCTTGCATAGAGAATTATCCCGAAAACACTCTTAAAATATTCAACCGTTACGGCACGCAAATTTACGAAGCCAAAAACTATTTGAATACTTGGAGTGGTAAAGCTAATATGGGACTCTTACAAAGTTCAAAATTACTACCCGTTGGTACGTATTTCTATATTTTAGAAATTAATGGTTTTGATGATGCTTTTGTGGGCTATGTTTATTTAAATTATTAATTAAAACGGCCTTCTACAAGCTCTATAAAACGCTCTTCGTATTCTTCTTTACCTTCCCAATTATTATAATCTGGCTTTACCATTTCTAAAATTAGCGTTCGTGCTTCACTCAAAGAATTTGTTGTATTTATTTGAGAAATTACACGATCGTAATCTTCGTTTCTACCCTCAAATAAATGTTTAATAAAGGCTAATTTATCATTGAGACCTATATTTAAACGCTTTCCTTTAAGTTTATCATTAAGGGATTTTTTTTCTGATTCGGCTTCACGTTTTTGAGCCTCTTCAATAGGTTCAAATTCTGGAATATCTTCAAAACCAGATGTAATAGATTCAAATTCTGTTGACGATGAAGTTTCTATATCTTCTGGTAAAGCATTCTTTAATAAGGTATCTACCGGCTCAGTTTCTTTAGGCATATGTTCAAACATATCCTTTATTTTTGTCATCACAGGTTCCATAATACCATCATCTTCAACCTCATCTAAATTAATGTAAGTTCTATCTTCAACTTCAACATTGTCACTCACCTTATTATTAAAAGCTGTATCCAACATATCAAAGAATGAAGAGTCGTGACCAATAGTTGGCATTTTATCCTCAAAATTTTCTTGAGCAAATTTTAAAACAGTCAATTTTTCGTAAAGTACAGAGACTTCCTTGTGTAATTGATCTATATCTTCTCTACCTGTCAGTTTCAGAATCCTATGTGCAATACTAACTAATTCTGATTCTAATTTCTTTTTCATCTTTTCCTGAGTTTTACTTTTGATTTTTAATAAATTTGCGAGACCTTTATAAAAAAACGAAGTCCGACTTCATTTAGTGCTAAAATTACAAAATGTTTCTCGAAAATACAGTAAATCAGAAAGAACAATTTGGGTGGATTGAAGTCATCTGCGGATCCATGTTCTCAGGTAAGACCGAAGAATTAATCCGACGCTTAAAACGTGCGCAATTTGCAAAACAAAAAGTAGAAATTTTTAAGCCTGCTGTAGATGTACGTTACGATGAAGAAATGGTAGTTTCTCACGATGCTAATGAAATCCGCTCTACTCCTGTACCTGCTGCTGCTAATATTCCAATTTTAGCAGATGGCTGCGATGTGGTTGGCATTGACGAAGCACAATTCTTTGATGATGAAATTGTAAGAATTTGTAACGATTTAGCCAACAAAGGTATTCGTGTTATTGTGGCTGGTTTAGATATGGATTTTAAAGGTAATCCGTTTGGACCAATGCCAAACTTAATGGCAACGGCAGAGTATGTTACTAAAGTACATGCCGTTTGTACAAAAACAGGAAATTTAGCACAATACAGTTACAGAAAAGCTCTAAGTGACGATCTCGTTTTACTTGGTGAGGTTGATGAATATGAACCTTTAAGCAGAGCGGCCTATTATAAGAGTATGCAACGCGATAAAGTAAGATTATTAAAGGTAAACGATGCTGAAGAAATAGACTCTAAAGACCAAAATCGGAATGCCTAAAGCTCTAGAAACCGTTCTTGAAATTGATTTAAGTGCACTTACTCATAATTTCAACTACTTAAAATCAAAATTACAACCACAAACTAAATTTTTAGCCGTGGTTAAAGCCTTTGCTTATGGAAGTGATTCTGTAGAAATTGCAAAGCATCTTCAAAAATTAAACATAGATTATTTTGCTGTCGCTTATATAAATGAAGGTATTGCCTTAAGAGATGCAGGAATAACAACACCCATTTTAGTCCTTCATCCACAATCTATAAATTTCAAAATACTTATAGAGCACTGTTTAGAACCAAGTATTTATAGTCCTCATGTTTTAAATGAATTTATAAAAACTGCCGAAGCACTATCTCAAAACAACTATCCTGTTCATATAAAATTTAATACAGGTTTAAATCGACTTGGCTTTAAAGAAAATGATATTGAAACTATTGTTTCAACACTTCAAAAGACCTCAGTTGTAAAAGTAAAATCTATATTCTCTCATTTAGTAGCGAGTGAAGACGCTAATGAATTAGATTTTTCTAAGCTACAAATCGAAAGATTTAAAACTATTGCTAAAATATTTGAAGAAAAATCAGGTATTAAACCTTGGCTACATCTTTGTAATACTTCTGGTGTTATCAATTACCCTGAAGCTCATTTTAACATGGTACGCTCCGGCATTGGACTCTATGGTTTTGGAAATTCTGCTGAAGAAGACAAAAACCTTAAACCCATTGCGAGTTTAAAATCAGTAATTTCTCAAATTCATGAGATTGAAAAAGGAGAAACCGTAGGTTATAATAGAGCATACACGTCTAAAGGACACGAAAAAACAGCAACCATACCCATTGGTCATGCAGATGGTATAAGCCGTATTTATGGAAATGAAAATGGTTATGTTTTTATAAATGGTAAAAAAGCACCAATAATTGGTAATGTTTGTATGGATATGATTATGGTAAACATTACAGACATTAATTGTAAAGAAGGAGATGAGGTTATTATTTTCGATGCTACCTATACTGCAAGTAACTTAGCAGAATCAGCACATACAATTTCTTATGAAATTTTAACTGCCATATCACAACGTGTAAAACGGGTTTTTCTGCCTGAATAACTTTTTTTTTAACATAATGTGACTTTTTTAACTAACTTAGGGTCTTATCAACATATTAACTAACTATTAAAAAACACGAATTATGTTAAAAGAATTTAAAGAATTTGCAATGAAGGGCAACCTTATAGACATTGCCGTTGGTTTTGTAATGGGTGCTGCTTTTAAAGAGGTGGTTACTGCATTTACAGGAGGTATTGTTTCTCCATTAATTGGTATGATTTTCGACTCAGACTTTAAAGCATTAAGATACCAGTTAAAAGAAGGCACATTAAATGATGCTGGTGAAATAGTTGGAGACGTTTTCTTAGAATACGGTACATTTTTAACTAATGTTATTGACTTTATCATTGTCGCATTTGTAATGTTCCTTGTAGTAAAAGGAGTAAATAAAATGAAGAAGAAAGAAGAACCTGCACCTGAGGCACCTGCAGGACCATCTGAAGTTGATTTATTAATAGAAATCAGAGATTCATTAAAAAAATAAAACACGTATAGCGTCATCGCTACACTATTATTTTTAACTAAACCCAGGCTAAAAAGCCTGGGTTTTTCTTTTTATATAAACCTTAGTTATTGCAAAATCAATAAAATATAAGCGCAATTTTTATCACATATTTAAGACTAAATTGACTGATTTAATTAAACAAAAGCTATAATTTTGATATTATAAATTTAAACTCACGAAATGAGCATGTTAAAAACGCTATTACCTAAGGGAATAATATATAGCGAGTAACGTGTGACCTTTGGAAAACAATAAATTCAGACACATGAAAGTAGCAATTGTAGGTGCAACAGGTTTGGTAGGTAATGTAATGCTCAAAGTATTAGAAGAGCGTAATTTTCCTTTAGATGAATTATTATTAGTAGCATCGGAACGTTCTGTTGGCAAAAAAATTACATTCAAAGGAAAAGATATCTCTGTGATAAGTATTCCAACAGCTATTGAAGCAAAACCAGATATTGCACTTTTTTCTGCAGGAGGTTCTACGTCTTTAGAATGGGCTCCAAAATTTGCAGAAGTTGGAACAACAGTTATCGATAATTCTTCAGCTTGGAGAATGGATCAAACAAAGAAATTAGTTGTTCCTGAAATAAATGCTAAAGAGCTAACTAAAACAGATAAGATTATTGCCAACCCTAATTGTTCTACCATACAAATGGTTATGGCATTAGCTCCACTTCATAAAAACTATAAAATTAAGCGTATTGTTGTTTCTACGTATCAATCCGTTTCTGGTACAGGCGTTAAAGCCGTAGAACAGATGGAAAATGAAATCTCAGGTAAAAAAGGAGACATGGCTTATCCTTACCCAATTCATAAAAACGCCATTCCACATTGCGATGTTTTTGAAGATAACGGCTACACTAAAGAAGAAATGAAGCTGGTTAATGAGACTCAAAAAATATTAAATGACCGTACAATTGCCGTAACTGCAACTGCTGTAAGAATCCCAACTGCAGGAGGACATAGTGAATCTATAAATGTAGAGTTTCAAAATGATTTTGATATTGCAGAAGTAAGACAACTTCTCAATGCTACAGATGGCATTACAATTCAAGATAATTTAGAAACTAATTCATACCCTATGCCAATGTATGCTAACGGTAAAGATGATGTTTTTGTTGGTCGTTTAAGAAGAGACGGGTCACAACCTAATACTTTAAATATGTGGGTTGTAAGTGACAACCTTAGAAAAGGTGCGGCCACCAATACTGTACAAATAGCAGAATTTCTTATCGATAATGCTTTAGTATAAAGCGACTTAGCACAGTTGTAGATTTTTCAAAATGGCGATTAATTTGTGTATTTCAACTAATTAATTATTTAGTTAGTTGTTATAGTCTCTATATTGCCCTCCATTTCATCCTTAAGTTTTTAGTTTTTTGACATCAGTCAAATAACGAAAGTCTTATATTTGAAGTAAATGCTGTTTATTTCAAAAAAAACTAATTATGAAAAAATTACTTCTCGTTGCTTTAGTACTGAGTATTTTTGTTTCATGTAAAAACGAAACCGAAGCTTTGAAAACAATTACTGTAGATTATCCTAAAACTAATAAAATTGTCGTTACAGACACTATTTTTGGCGAAACTGTATCAGACCCTTATCGTTGGCTAGAAGATGACAGAAGCAAAGAAACTGAAGCTTGGGTAAAATCTCAAAATGAAACTACGTTTGGGTATTTAGACAACATTCCCTACAGGGAAGAATTAAAAGAACGCCTCACTAAACTTTGGAATTACGAAAAAATTGGATCTCCATTTAAAGAAGGTGATTATACCTATTTTTATAAAAATGACGGTTTACAAAACCAATATGTCATTTATAGATATAAAACGGATGCAGACCCAAGTACTGCTGAAGTATTCTTAGATCCCAACACATTTAAAGAAGATGGTACAATTTCTTTAGGAGGTACTAGTTTTTCAAAAGATGGCAAGACACTAGCTTATGCTATTTCTGAAGGAGGAAGTGATTGGAGAAAGATTTTAGTAATGAATACAGAAACTAAGGAAATTGTAGAAGACACTTTAGTAGATATAAAATTTAGTGGGATGTCTTGGTACAAAAACGAAGGCTTCTACTACTCTAGCTACGACAAACCAAAAGGTAGTGAGTTGTCTGCAAAAACAGATCAACATAAAGTTTATTATCACAAATTGGGCACAAAGCAATCTGAAGATCAACTTATTTATGGAGGAACTTCAGAGCAAAAACACCGTTATATATATGCCAATGTTACTGAAGACAATCAGTATTTAGTGATTACTCCTAGAGTTTCAACGTCAGGAAACAAACTTTATATCAAAAACCTATCGATTCCAAATGCACCATTAGTTGAAATATTAGGTCATACAAATTCAGATTCTAACATTATAGAAAATGTAGGTTCTAAATTATATATTATGACAAACTTGGATGCACCAAATCAAAAAATAGTAACTGTTGATGCTTCAAATCCAAGTCCTGAAAATTGGGTAGATTTTATTCCTGAAACTGATAATGTACTTAGTCCATCAACAGGAGGCGGTTACTTTTTCGCTAATTATATGGTAGATGCGGTATCTAAAGTATTTCAGTACGATTATGATGGCAAACTAATTAGAGAGATTGAATTACCTGGTGTAGGAACTGTTAGTGGCTTTAGCGCAAAGAAAGAAGACAAAGAATTATACTATTCATTTACTAATTATGTAACGCCAGGAAGCATCTATAAGTATGATATAGAAAATGGTACTTCAGAATTGTATAAAAAACCAAGTATCGATTTTAACCCAGAAGACTACCAAAGCAAACAAGTATTTTACACATCTAAAGATGGCACTAAAATACCAATGATTATTACGCACAAAAAAGGAATAAATCTCAATGGTAAAAATCCAACAATTCTTTATGGTTATGGCGGATTTAATATCAGCTTAACTCCTAGTTTTAGTATTGCAAACGCCGTATGGATGGAGCAAGGCGGAATTTATGCTGTGCCAAACTTAAGAGGTGGTGGCGAATACGGAAAAGCATGGCACGATGCAGGTACTAAACTTCAAAAACAAAATGTGTTTGATGATTTTATTGCTGCGGCAGAATATTTAATTTCAGAAAAATACACCTCTTCAGACTACTTAGCCATAAGAGGTGGCTCTAACGGAGGTTTATTAGTTGGAGCAACTATGACACAACGCCCAAAATTAATGAAAGTAGCACTACCTGCTGTTGGTGTTTTAGACATGTTACGTTACCATACATTTACTGCTGGTGCTGGTTGGGCTTACGATTACGGAACCGCAGAAGACAGTAAAGAAATGTTTAACTATCTTAAAGGGTATTCGCCAGTTCACAATGTAAAAGAAGGTGTAGAATATCCTGCAACAATGGTAACTACTGGAGATCATGATGATCGTGTGGTACCTGCACACAGTTTTAAATTTGCAGCCGAATTACAAAGCAAACAAACAGGTAACAATCCAACACTTATAAGAATAGAAACAGATGCTGGCCACGGAGCTGGTACACCTGTAAGCAAAACCATTGAACAATATGCCGATATTTTTGGTTTTACACTTTATAATATGGGATTTGAAGTCTTACCAACCAAAATTGAAGAAAAAATAAAAGGGTAACACGTTTTTAGATATTAACCAAATTAAATCATTTGTCACTTAACCAACTTCAAAGTCAACTTAAAGAAAAGCATATAAAATTTCTTTTTACTGACTATTACGATACTATTGTTCACAGAAAAGTGCACCCCAATTATACACAACGTATTTGGGCAAAACTTATGATTAGAGAATTGGGCTTATCCACTTCTATTGACGAGCTTTATTTTACAAGGCAAGCATCTGTTAACTATCTTATTGAAACCTTAGGCAAAGAAGATGTTGAAATTCCTTACGAAGCTTTAAAAGAAGAAATTTGTAAACGCCTTATAAATGCAGATATCGTCTCAATAGATACAAAAGACGATTTTCTGTCTCTTTTTGAAGCTGCTGATGCAAGAGCAGAAGCAAGTGTTCAGTATTTAAATCAAGAGGTATTAGATACGCTAAAAAACTTTAAAGCTAATGGAGGAAAAGTATATTTAGTTTCAGATTTTTATGGTTCAAAAACGCTTTTCGAAAAATTATTAACGCATCATGGCATCATAGATATCTTTGATGGTATTTATAGTTCTGCCGAATTAGAAAAAAGCAAACATAAAGGAACAATTTACGGTCCTATTCTTTCAGACTTAGCTATTGAAGCAAAGCATGTAATGATGATTGGAGATAATTTAAGAAGCGATTATACCAATGCCATAAAACAGGGACTTAATGCCTTCCAACTACCACATAAAAAATACTTAAAGCAAAATAAACGCAATAATTTTGGAAACGATAAAAAACACTTAAACAGCATCATTAATGATGTGTACAAAACCTGTAAAAAAGCGTCTGCAATCCCTTACACAGAGTATATTGTATTTTATCATACGTTTATTGAGCGCATGTATGAAACTGCAAAAAGAAAAGGTCTTAAAGATTTATTCTTTTTGTCTCGAGAAGGCCAATATTTAAAAAAACTATTTGATTCTTATCAAGAATTTGCCCTTATCGATAAGAGCAAAAAAATTAATACGCATTATTTAAAAATATCTCGACAAGCATCACTTCAAATTGCATTAAAGGATCTAGAATCTGAAGAATTTGGTTATCTAAGAAAAAAATACAGCAATCTTTCTGTTGCTGATTTTTTAACGGCTGTTAACTGCCCTGATGATTTAAAAACTCAAATCGTATCTGAACTAAACATAGAAAGTAAAACGACTATTGAAGGCTTTTTTACATCTTCTAATTTTCAAAAATTAAAAGAGAACACTACGTTTAAAACGTATTATGATACGCATAGACGTGCAAATCACGAGGCATTTAAAACTTATATAAACTCTTTTAATTCTGATATAGAAGCCAATGGTATTGCCCTTGTAGATATTGGTTGGGGAGGTACAATGCAAGAGGCTATTTACAAGTTTTTTGATTATAAAATTCCTGTTACAGGTTTTTATCTTGGACTAGGCGAAATCTATGATATTCAACCAAAAACACAGCGTTACGGGCTTAATTTTTCATTATTACCATATACAGATTATAATGACAGCATTATAATGGCAAATATGCAACTCTATGAGCAATTTTCTGCTGCAGACCATGGAAGCGCCTTGGGTTATAGTTTAGAGGCAAAAGACTATACCTTAGAATACCATAAACCCGAAGAAAAATGGTTGTATGATAACCATATAAAAGCACACCAAGAAGAAATGTTTGGTTTGCATAAAAAACTTTTAGAACGCTTAGACACGTTATGTTACTCTGAAGAGAATATGCAAAACTCAATGTCTAAAATGGCCCTTAAAGTTGGTTTGTTTCAAAACACAAAAAAATTAAAGTTTTTAGACACTTTAAGTCATGGGTTTTATCAAAATGTAGGAGATAACCAAGTTGGAATTACTTATAAAGCTCCAAAAATTGAAAATCCAATAAAATATGCCATTAGCTTTTTAATGACCCCAGAAAAGTACTTTAGGTATTTAGTAAAGTTAAAACCCGCGCTATACAAAAAGAATAAATTAGTCGCATTCTTTGTACCTATGTACCTTATTTACCTGTATTTTAAATTCAATAAATACGTTAGATTTAAAGTATTGAATCGGTTTTTTCTTTTAAAGTACAATGTTTTCAAATAAGTCATAAACGTTTTTTTAAATTATTAACGATTTGACTAAATAAATATTAGATTTAATCCTATTTTTTTATCTAAAAGGTAGGGTTTTAGCAAAGTTGATTGTCTTATTAATAATATAGGGTTAATACATGAAAAAAAACTACACTAAATTTTTCGGTTTATTTTCAATTCTTATCATGTTTTCATGTGGTACAGATGATAATCTAACGCCCTTAAGTATAGAAACAACTTCAGATGCCTTAACTATAGTTCAAAACTCAGAAGCAGAAATTTTTATTTTTTCAAATGATTCTAATATTCCCTCAAGTGGCCAACTAACAATAAGCAATCCCACAAGAGGAAATGCTGTTATAATTGACAACAATACTCCTAATAACCCAAGTGATGATATTGTAAAATACACAGCAAATCCTAATGAAATTGGTGTAGATAATTTTGAATATACGATATGTACTGTTTCGGGTGATTGTAAAACAGAAACCATAACTATAACTATCGTTTCTGAATCAAACATTACTTTAGATTTAGAAAATGTTCCATATCAAACACTTTCAGAATATAACTTTTTTCAAGGTGACCTTAAGGATTTAACCCCAAACTTTGGAGTTGTTCCATATAATTTAAACTCTGTTTTATTTACAGATTATGCAAAAAAGAAGCGATTTATATGGCTGCCAAACAATACAAAGGCAACATATATTAGCGATGATGTTTCTTTAGATTTCCCTGTTGGTGCCGTTTTAATTAAAAATTTCTATTATGATAATGTACTTCCAAATAACGAAACACAGCTCATTGAAACACGCTTAATGATTAGAAAAAACGAAGGTTGGGTATTTGCTAGTTATGTATGGAACGAAGCACAAAATGAAGCTGTTTTTGATCTTAATGGAAGCTATGTTGATTTACAATGGCAAGAAAATGGAGAAATAAATACCGTTCAATATAGAGTTCCTTCTGAAGCCAAATGTTTTACATGTCATAAAATATTAGAAACACCTGAACCTATAGGTCCAAAGCCAAGAAACTTAAATTTGGAATATGATTACAGTGATGGACCTGAAAATCAACTCAATAAATTAGTATCTTTGGGTTATCTAGACAATTCATTACCGGAAACAATTTCGCGTTTACCAAATTACAGTGATAACTCTGAATCATTAGAATCAAGAGTTAGAGCTTATTTAGATATTAATTGTGCACACTGCCATTCAGAAGAAACACATTGCTCATATAGACCTATGCGATTTGGATTTAATGACACTCAAGATTATAGTAACATTGGAGTCTGTGTAGATCCAGACACAGACCTTGGAGAAGATCTTGGTCATATTGTTGAGCCTGGCGATCCTAGAAACTCTGTTTTGCACTATAGACTAAACTCAATAGAACCCTCTACAAGAATGCCACTTCTTGGAAGAAGCTTAAGACATAATGAAGGAGTTAATCTCATCGAAGAATGGATAAACTCCCTAAATATAGATTGCAACTAAAAACTAATTAATGATGAAAAAAACTTTACTTATCACATTGCTTTGTACTTTGTTTTGTTTTACTGCTAAAGCACAAGTATTAAACCAATCGGCAAATTGGCCTAACGCTAATTGGAGTATTTCGGGTAGTTACGACGTAGCTTTCTTTTATGAAAATCCAACAGAGAACTCTTCTTCATTTTCTTTTGACGATGACGATGCCGGTGGTACATCAGATAATAATATCGCTGCTGAATCACCAATAATTGATATTTCTTCTGCATTTAACTCAGATGAAACTGAAATTATAGTCACATTTCAATATGTGTACAATATTTTTGGTACTGAAGAATTTAGATTACAATATTGGGATGCAGATAACAGTACATGGACAAATTGGGGTAATGCAATTGAAGACAACACGAATCAAGGTTCGAATTTTTGTAATAGACCACGTACAACTTTTACAAGTGAATTGTTAGATATTACTGCTTTTACAAATAATCAATTACAAAACTTTAGATACCGTATTTATTATAATGACAATACAACTTATGGCTGGGGTTTTTGTATGGATTCACCAACAATAATATCTTCTGAGCCTCCTGCATGTCCTAGTGTACTTAATTTAACAGCGAGCAATGTTAATGCTAGTAGCGCTCAAGCCAATTGGAATGTTGGAGATTCTGAAACATCATGGGAAGTAGTTGTACAATTAGCTTCAGACGCTCCTCCTACTTCTGGTACAACAACCACTAATGTATCTTACACTTTCTCTGGCTTAACACAAGAGACTGATTATATCATTTATGTTAGAGCCATTTGTGGCTCAGAAGGGTATAGCCTTTGGACAACCACAAGCTTTACAACTGGCACTGACTTATCTAGCTATCCTGTAACTTTCACAGCTAACACAATCAATACTACAGGATCGTATGATATTGCTTTAGTTGATCTTAACGGAGACTTTTTAGATGATGTTGTTTCTGTAAGCACAAATAACATCAATGTACACTACCAATTAACCACAGGAGGTTTTAATGCCGTAAATATCACAACACCTAACGCCAACTATTTGCCAACATGGAGTTTAGCTGCTGGAGATTTTGACCGCAACGGTTACAATGACCTTTTATACGGCTCTGGTAATGGAGTCACATTTATGAAAGCAAATGAAACGGGCACTGGATATACCGAAATTTCGGGACCTGAAGATATTTTCTCTCAACGTTCTAATTTTGTAGATATTAATAATGACGGTCATTTAGATGCATTTGTTTGTCACGATATACAAGCCAATGTCTACTATATTAACGATGGTTCTGGAAACTTAAACTACTACCAAGGACAAAGTACAGGAGTGGTACCTAATGGTCTAGGATTAACACCAGGAGGTGGAAATTATGGAACCGTTTGGATAGATTTTGATAATGATCGTGATATGGATTTATTTATCGCAAAATGTAGAGGTGGTTCTACAACAATTAGCACTAATGAGCTATGGAGAAACGACGGAAACGGTGTCTTTACAAATGTTGCTGATAGTAATGGTTGGTACAATACTAACTACCCAGGAGTTGGACATAATAATTCTTCTAATTTAGGAGACAACGTACAAACATGGTCTTCTGCTTGGGCCGATTTTGATAACGATGGTGATATGGATGTTTATGTTGGAGCAAGTAGTTCTACTAACGGATACTCTAAATTAATGCGTAATAATGGAGATGGTACATTTACAGATGTAACAGCGGGTTCTGGCGTTTTAGATGCACAAATGGGAATAGAAAATGCACCTGCAGATTTTGATAATGATGGCTATGTAGACATCTTAAGTAATGGTGATATTTTATTTAATAATGGTGATTTTACATTTACAAACTATGACTCTAATATGCCACCAAGTGGTGCCATAGGAGATGCAAATAATGATGGTTTTTTAGACGTTTTTCGCAGCGGTAATATTCACATTAATAACGCCAACGCTAATAATTGGATAAAAATCAATACCGTAGGTACAGAAAGCAATATTAATGGTATTGGTGCTAGAGTGGAAATACTAACACCATCAGGAAAACAAATTAGAGACGTAAGAAGCGGCGAAGGTTTTGAATTTATGAGTTCGTTAAATACTCATTTTGGTATTGGTACTGATACAACAATTAATAGCATTACAATTTACTGGCCGTCTGGAATTGTAGATTATATTGCTAACCCAGAAATAAATACAACACATACTATAGTAGAAGATTCTACTTTAAGTATTGAAGACGAAACTTTGTCTGATGTATCTATATATCCTAATCCTGTTAAAAATAAGCTTACAATTAAAACATCTGCAGATGTAATTAACAAAATAGCAACTGTTTTTGATATGAATGGGAAACGAGTTCTTAACATGAAACTTAAGTCAAACACCATAGATGTTTCAAATCTAACAAGTGGTATATACTTTTTAAGATTAGAATCTGAAGGAAAAACAATGAAACGAAAATTTATAAAAAACTAATTTAAGACTATAATTATTTTAAAACCGTTTGAGAAATCAAGCGGTTTTTTTATGCTAATTACTTTTTTGAAACCTATATCTTTGTATAATGCTTCAAGTAAAAAACGTCACTTTTGGATATACAAAAACTAAGGTTTTAAATGCTATTGACTTTAATGTTGAAGCGGGAGAAAACATTGCCATAATAGGAGAAAGCGGCTCCGGAAAAAGCACACTATTAAAATTAATCTATGGTGAATATGATTTAAAACATGGTCAGATATACTGGAAAGATGAAGAAATTTTAGGACCAAAGCACAACCTTGTTATAGGTTACGATTTTATGAAATACGTAACTCAAGAATTTGACTTAATGCCATTTACAACTGTTGAAGAAAACATCAGTAAATACCTCTCTAGATTTTACCCTGAAGAAAAGCAAAAACGTACTGAAGAATTAATAAAAGTTGTAGAACTCGAAGCCTTTGCCAAAACCAAAGTAAAACTATTAAGTGGCGGTCAAAAACAACGGGTTGCCATTGCTAGAGCATTAGCAAAAGAACCTGAAATTTTATTGTTAGATGAACCCTTTAGTCATATTGATAATTTTCAAAAACAAGGCTTACGACGTAATGTTTTTAATTATTTGAAAGTAAAGAACATAACCTGTATTGTTGCGACTCACGACAGGAATGATGCGCTTGGCTTTGCAGACCAAATTATAGTCCTTAATAATGCTGAAATAATTGCTAAAGACACTCCTCAAAATTTATACAAGAATCCAAAATTACCATTAATTGCATCTTTTTTTGGAGAATTTAATGTGATAGAACCCTATGGGATTGTTTACGCCAATCAAGTTAAAATTGTTCCAAAATCTCAATTAAAAGCAATTGTAAAAATGGCCTATTTTAATGGTAATTCTTGGTTAATTGAAGCAAAATATAATACTATATCTATATTTATTGAGCATGATTTTGAACTTAAAAAAGAAAAAATCATCTACATAGAGATTTCAAAATAACAGCTTGGATTTGAAGTAAAATAAGACGAATTCACATTACAAAATACTCAAAATTCTAAACCCATTACCTCTAAAAACAATCTCATCATCAACACTTTTAGACAATAATAATTGTGCCATTGGAGTTGCCGCAGAAATAGCAAAATAAACCGTATTATCTACAATTATTTCACCAGCACTGACCGCAATAAAATAATTAGCCTGTGTTGTTATTACCACAGAACCTAATGTTACCTTTTGGTGTTTAGTATAGATATTAATTTTTTGAAGAATGTGTTCTTGTTTTTCAATTTCGGCTAGTTGATGACCTGCTTTTTCGCGTTCTAATTGTAGCATTGCTCGTCCTGTTTCGTGCTTATCACCTGCACTACTTTTGGTTTCAGATTGAAGTGAATTTTGAATATCAGAAATGGTTTTATTTACGGTAATTAATCGTTCATCAATAAAGTTTAAGCAACGATTGTATAAGGTTTCTTTAATAATCATTTTTGAGTCTTCAAGTTAAATTCACCATAGAATTGCATTTGCTTTACAATCCATTGCTTTCGTTTTTGTATATAATTGGTAGCAGGATTAGCACGGTATGTTCTTGGATTAGGCAATATTGAAGCTATTGCAGCAGCTTCATAAGCACTTAAATTAGCTGCTGTTTTATTAAACCAATGTTGTGCGGCAGCATCAATACCATAAATATTTGGCCCCATTTCTATACTGTTTAAATATACTTCTAGGATACGCTCTTTACTCCATATGTTTTCGATTAAAAATGTAAAATAGGTTTCTAACCCTTTGCGTAACCAACTTCGCTCTGGCCATAAGAATACATTTTTAGCTGTTTGCTGACTAATAGTACTGCCTCCTCTAATCCGTTTTCCTTTTTTATTGTATTCATAAGCTTTTTCAATAGCTTCAATATCAAATCCATTATGGTCTAAAAACTTCTGGTCTTCACTACAAATTACGGCTAATTGTATGTGTTCTGACATATTTTCAATTGGCACCCAATTGTGTTCCCACATTTTAGATTCATTATCTTCAAAATAACGGATTGCCATTAAGGGTGTTCCCGGAATGGGTATATACTTATATAAAACCACTAAGCCAATGGATAAAATAATACTCCATAACAATAGTTTACCAAAAAAACGAAACAGTTTCTTCATGGTTTATTCTACTAAATCTGCTAATTCTCTACCTACTAAACTGCCAATAGCAACTCCCATTCCTCCTAAACGCACTCCACAAAACACATGGTTAGAAATTTGTTTTACGATTGCTTTTTTCTGTTTGCCAACTCCCATTATTCCGCTCCAACGATGGTCTATTTCAAAGGCAGTGTTTGGTAAAATAGTCATTTTTAAAAGCTCTTCAAGTTTATTCTGAATGATTGGTGTCTCTCCAAACGCAGTAGTTTCTTCAGTTCTAAAATCGAGATGGCGTCCACCTCCTAATAATATTCTATGGTCTATATTTCTGAAATAATAGTAACCTTCATCCAAATGAAACGTACCTTTAATATGTAAATTCTCTATAGGTTTTGTAATTAAAACTTGTGCTCTGGCTGGCTTAACTTCAGAAATCTTGAGTTGTTTTGCAAATCCGTTAGTAGCAATAAATAACTTTTGTGTTGAAAATTCAAAATGCTTCGTTTTGATTTTTACGGTACTTATATCTTCCGAAAAAGCTTCAATCGCAGTGTTATTTAATATTTTCACACCTAAAGATTGTACTTTATTAAGTAAAGCATCCATCATTTTACCGGTATCTATTTGTCCTTCAAATGGATTAAAACTATAGTCTGATTTTATATTCTTGAAACCAAAATTGTTCGTTTTAAAAGAAAATACATCTGTGTTAAATATGGGATATAAGAGTTGGTTAATCTTATCCTTTGTATTTAAACATGAATTGTATAGTGTATCATCAGATTCTAAAAACAATTCATAACCTCCTAAATTTTGATAGTTTATAGTTTTATCTCCTAGTATTTCACGAAGTATCTTTAGACCATTTATTCGCTTTCTAATCAATTCTAAAACCTCAGCTTCAGAATGTTGCTTCAAGTCATCAATAATCTCACTGAGACTTCCAAAACAGGCAAAACCAGCATTTTTTGTACTTGCTCCTTGAGGTAAAATCCCTTTCTCAAGAATTACAATTTTAGCCTTAGGAAAACGCTTTTTTAATTGTAATGCGCAATTTAGTCCCACAATACCACTTCCAATAATGGTGTAGTCTACGTTAGATAACCACGTTTGTATTTCCCAATAGGATAGATTCATAGCATAAAAAAAGCTCCTAAAGTTAGGAGCTTTTTTAAATATAATTTAATATTTATTCAACTATAATTTTCTTAGTTACTTTTTGAGAACCATCAGCTATAGTTAATAAATAAACACCCGATTGTGCATTATTAAGCTGAATAACTTCTTCAAATCGGTTTACACTACTATATATATTAGTGTAAATAGCTCTCCCTCTTATGTCATAAACTTCTACCGTAATAGCTTCTCCAGATTTTGGATTAAAACCAATATTGAACGTGCCATTATTTGGGTTTGGATATATGTTTAAGTTGTCTAATTCACTGTCTTTAACACTTAAAGATTCAGAACAGAATTCTAATGACCAGCTTTTTAATATCCCTGTATCTCCAGCAAAGAAATCTGCTATAAGAATTGTCCAATCTCCCTGAGAACTTAAACCTTCAAATGTAGATAATGGCTCAAATGGGCTATAAGTATTCCCATCTCCAGTAAAATCACAATCTATTGCAGGTGCACCATCTTCAAATTCTATAACTATATCATCACTACTTGCACAGTTTCCAGACCAAACATTAACTAATGTAGTTCCTCCATTAGGATGGATTAATCTTACTAATAAATCCCCAACAAAGGTATGTTCTATATCTACATTAAATTTAAGAGACTCAATAGTAAAATTATCAGGAACGTTAATCGTTCTTACCAATGGGGCCCCATTAGAAGGTGTTCCTCCTTCACCTAAACCATCGTCTATTGCAAGGTTGGCATTCTCATCACTATAAGTAGTACAATCTATACTAGCACCAATTAGGATATTATTACTATTGACATTAAAAAATATACCATTTGCTGCTTCAACCATAATTCTACAAGTACTAGAGGACACATTAGGCACTACAATATCATGTGAGCCATCGTTGGTTACATTAGAAGCTAAAACCGTATCAAAGTTTTCGCCGTCTGTAGATAATAATATATTAACATTAGCTTCATTTACTCCATTTCCAGTTGTTCCTGCAACATCCCAAGTAACGGTTTGTGTTGTACCTACATCCCAAGTTTGTCCAGGTACGTTTTGAGAAGTTACTATAAATGGTCCGGCCGCAGTAGTAACAGTTGCTGTCATCTGATCAGAATCTGTTTGCCCACCAACAGCATCGTTATCTCTAACAGTTAATTTGAAATTTATATTTCTGTTAACCATTGCTAATTTTTCCCATGTCGTTGATGTACCACCATTGTTTATTACATCTGAAAGTCTTGGTACATATCTAACAGGGCTTGAGGTGCCTTCAAAAGATCTTACTAATGGACCAGATATTGTAGTTTCTGTTGGTAATCCTGCCGACCCTAAATCGTATTGTTCCCAAGTGTATGTTAGTGTTGCTGTTCCATCTACATCTGTAGAATTACTACCATCTAATTTATAAGGTGTTCCTTGAGGAATGGTATAATTTGCTCCTGCGTCTGCTACTGGTTCTGTATTACCTGTAACAATTCTGTTTCCAGGACAAGAACCTGTACCTGTAACATGTGACCAAATACGATTTAAACTATTTTGATGAAAATAAGCATCACTATTTCCCTGTACGTTATCTGAACCACAAATACCTGCATAAGCCATTATAGTAGTTCCACTTCCTGGCTCGTACGCATTTGAAGCTGATCTGTTTGGGCCAGAACAATTACCAACCGTTCCATTAAACGTGTGTGGTGCACCAAATTGATGACCTAATTCATGTGCTACAAAATCTATATCATAAGCATCTCCTGTTGGTTGAGGCGAACCTGTAATGCCACTAGCTTTAGTATTAGCATTACAAGTAGAACCTAAAAGAGCTAGACCTCCACCTCCTGTGCTAAATGTATGTCCCACATCATAATTAAAAGGTAAAATAGTCGTATTAATTACACTTTGACTTTGATCTATTAAAATATTTGGATTAGTATTATTAAAAGGATCGGTTGCTGCATTTGTAAAAATTAGGCTATCATTATTTGCAACCAAGGTCATTGTTATTGATAGATCTCTCTCATAAATACCATTAACTCTATTAATTGTAACAACTATTGCTGCCATTGCGCCAGCAACAGTTCCTCCATGGAAAAACGCATACTCACCTGTACAAGCTACTGCAAGACGATAGTTTCTTAGCGTTCCGTCGTCTGCATCTCTTGCCGCAGCAACATCTTCATACGATCTTTCTAATAATTCTGAATCATCAATTACAGCACATTCAAAATCAAAATTTCTTGCTTCTAAATCTTTCTTAGCATAAACGGTATAGATGTTACCTTCAACTGAAAACGGATCTATAAATTGAGTGCCATTAGATGTTCCTAAAAACATCGCGTGCAAACCTTTTGGTGTGATACTAAATCTGATTATTTCTGTTGGGTTATCAATACCTTGACCAGCATATGTTCTCATATTAGGAAACTTAGCCTGAAGCTCTGGTTCCATTAACGACGCTTCAAATACTTTATACCTATTTAACTTGCCCTCTGAATTAGGAAAAGATATAACAGTGTTACCCGTATTTTCTCTGGTTCCAACGTTTTGTAAGGCATTCTTTAAGCCTTCAATATTGAGTTGAAAAAATTTCTCTGTTTTAAGTTCTATTTTTCTTAAAATTTGTTCTGTTTGTTTAGCCTTTACAGCATTAACATTTGTCCACAATTCATCTGAATTTTGTGAAGTAGCAGATAATGAGATAAATGCCATTACAATTGTCGCAATTTTTATTACGTAATTCTTATTCATAGTTAGTTTTTTTTATAATCCTTAAAGTTAAGGTATTTTTTTATAATTTTAAAAAAGTGTAATAATCAATTTCTATATTACATTTATTTAGATCCTAACGACAATCATATAAAAAAAACCAAGCTTATTAGCTTGGTTTTTTTTTATTCTTCAATCTCTTTTTGAATTACAAAGTCTTCCATAAATTTAGTAGTATAGTTACCTGCTAAATAATCTGGATGATCCATTAATTGTCTATGGAAAGGTATTGTTGTTTTAATTCCTTCAATAACAAATTCATCTAGAGCACGCTTCATTTTATTAATAGCTTCTTCTCTTGTTTGAGCTGTGGTAATAAGCTTTGCTATCATAGAATCGTAATTAGGCGGAATGCTATAACCGGCATAAACATGCGTATCTAATCGCACACCGTGTCCACCTGGTGCATGAAGTGTAGTGATTTTTCCTGGTGAAGGTCTAAAATCATTAAATGGGTCTTCAGCATTAATTCTACACTCAATAGAGTGTAAATTTGGTGTATAATTTTTACCAGAAATTGGCACACCTGCGGCCACTAAAATTTGTTCACGAATTAAATCGAAATCAATAACCTGTTCTGTAATAGGATGTTCTACTTGGATACGTGTATTCATTTCCATAAAGTAGAAGTTTCTATGTTTATCTACCAAGAATTCTACAGTACCAGCACCTTCATACTTAATGAACTCAGCCGCTTTTACTGCAGCTTTACCCATTTTGGCTCTCAATTTATCTGTCATAAACGGAGAAGGCACTTCTTCTGTTAGTTTTTGATGACGTCTTTGTATAGAGCAATCACGTTCTGAAAGGTGACAAGCTTTTCCGCGAGAATCACCAACAATTTGTATTTCGATATGACGAGGCTCTTCAATAAGCTTCTCCATATACATATCATCGTTTCCAAAAGCAGCTTTAGATTCTGCACGTGCAGATTCCCAAGCATTTTGAAGGTCTTCAGGTTTCCAAACGGCACGCATTCCTTTTCCACCACCACCAGCAGAAGCTTTAAGCATTACTGGGTAACCTGTTTCTTTGGCTACTTTTTTACAATCTTCAAACGTTTCAATTACTCCTTCACTTCCTGGTACACATGGAACTCCTGCTGCTTTCATGGTCGCTTTAGCATTTGCCTTGTCTCCCATTCTATCAATCATCTCTTCAGAAGCACCAATAAATTTGATACCATGTTCTTCACAAATTTTTGAGAATTTTGCATTTTCAGATAAGAATCCATAACCTGGATGTATCGCATCTGCATTTGTTATCTCAGCAGCAGCAATAATATTAGCAACCTTAAGATAAGATTCACTACTTGCTGGTGGGCCAATACAAACAGCTTCATCTGCAAACTTAACATGAAGACTTTCTGCATCTGCTGTAGAGTATACCGCTACGGTTTTAATGCCCATTTCTTTACAGGTTCTAATAACTCTAAGCGCTATTTCTCCCCTGTTGGCAATTAATATTTTTTTAAACATAACTTTTAAGTATTTAAAATTTCAAATTCCAAATTCCAACGTATTGGGATTTATGTTTTGGAATTTTAAATTTGGTTATGATGGATCAACTAAAAATAGTGGCTGATCAAACTCTACTGGTGACGCATCATCCACCAATACTTTTACAATTTTACCAGAAATTTCTGATTCAATCTCGTTAAATAGCTTCATTGCTTCAATAACGCAAAGCACATCGCCTTCTTTAATATCTGTACCAACCTCAACAAAAACTGGTTTGTCTGGAGAAGGCTTTCTATAAAAGGTACCAATTATTGGTGATTTTATAGTAATGTATTTTGAATCTTCTGTTGCTGCTGGTGCCGCAGGACTTTCTGCTGCTGGCGCTACTGCTTGATGTGCTGGCATATGCTGTTGCATTACAGGAGCTGCTTGCATTGGCACTTGCTGTACTATTGTCGTCTCACTTTCTGAACCCGTTCTAATGGTAATTTTAACGTCATTCATTTCTAACTTAACCTCACTTGCGCCAGATTTAGCTACAAATTTTATTAAGTTCTGAATTTCTTTTAAATCCATAATGTTTAGATATTTGTTAGTTAGTTTTTTATTTAGGAATTATAAGCCCATTTAAAATAAATTGAGCCCCAAGTAAATCCACCACCAAAAGCGGCAAATATTATTTTATCACCTTTTTTAAGTTGTGATTCGTAATCATGTAATAATAAAGGTAAAGTTGCAGATGTTGTATTACCATACTTTTGTATGTTCATCATTACTTTATCTTCTTTTAAATTAATTCTATTTGCAGTTGCATCAATAATACGTTTGTTAGCTTGGTGTGCTGCTAACCATGCAATATCATTGTTAACAAGATCATTCCTGCTCATTATCTTCTCTGCGACATCTGCCATATTAAAAACGGCATTTTTAAATACTGTTTTTCCATCTTGAAACACATAATGTTTTCCTTCGTCAAATGTATCTTTTGTGATTGGATACGATGAACCACCATAAGTAGCTTGAAGAAATTCTCTACCTTCTCCATTACTTCTTAATAATTCATCTTGCAATCCTAAACCTTCTTCATTAGGTTCAAAAAGTACAGCTCCTGCTCCATCACCAAAGATGATACATGTTGCTCTATCTTTATAATTAATGAATGATGAATTTTTATCTGCTCCAATTAATAGAATCTTTTTATAACGGCCAGACTCTATATAAGCAGATGCTGTTGACATTCCAAAAAGAAAACTAGAACACGCAGCTTCTAAATCATAAGAAAAAGCATTTACTGCACCTATTTGGCTCGCTGTGTAAGCGGCCGTTGAAGCAGCTTTCATATCTGGGGAAGCGGTACAAACAATAACTAAATCAATTTCTTTTGGATCTAATCCTGTTTTTTGAATTAATTCTTCTGCCGCTTTTATCGCTAAAAACGATGTTCCTTTTCCTTCTTCTTTAAGAATTCTACGTTCTTTAATACCTGTTCTTGAAGTGATCCACTCATCATTGGTATCAACCATAGTTTCGAGGATTTTGTTTGTTAAAACATAATCAGGAACATAGCCTCCTACAGCTGTAATTGCTGCTGTGATTTTACTCATTATTAAGATTTAGATAATTAAAAGTATGCAAAATTGGTAAAAACTGAGGTGTTTTATTCAATTTTCATCATTTTTTGGCAAATATTAACGCAAAGTAAGTGGTTTTTGCGCTATTGAAAAAATAATAACAAAAAAAACGCTCACAATGGAGCGTTTTCTTGTATGCATGCATAATACTTATGCTACATTTTCTTCTTCTACAGAGTTGTCAATTAGTATTTGACCTCTGTAATATAATTTACCTTCGTGCCAATGTGCTCTATGGTATAAGTGTGGCTCACCAGTTGTAGGGCAAGTTGCTATTTGAGGTACAGAAGCTTTATAATGTGTTCTTCTTTTATCTCTTCTTGTTTTCGATATTTTACGCTTTGGATGTGCCATTTTAAATGTTATTTATCCGTTAATAGTTTTTTTAAATTATTCCAACGAGGATCAATATCCTCTGATGATTTTGTTTTATGATCCTCACTAGGACTTAATTCTTCTAATTTTGAAAGTATATCTGACTCTAATGAACCGTCTTCAATACCTGGATGAACTCTTTTAATAGGAACGGCTAAAATAATAAGCTCATATATATATTGTGCTACATTAATTTCATATTCTCCATGTGGTACAATTAAGATATCATCATTATCGTCATTATACTCGTTACCAAACTTAACTACCAATTTAAAATTGTCGTTAATAGCTTGGTTATAAGGTTCATTTGAAATATCACAATTCACATTTACTGAGCCTTCTGCCGAAAAATTCAACTCTAAAAGTGTTGATTTTTTTTCGAATTCTAGATCAATTTTAACGTCAATTGCATTAAATTCATCATATTCAAAATGCTGAAAGAACGTATTATCAATTTGAAAATCAAAATGGTGCATTCCTTCTTTTAATCCTACAAAAGGGATAGTATAAGATTTTAATGCCTTCATTATCACATTCAATTTGAGCGTGCAAATATATAAATTTTTCCTTACTTAAAGCCTAGATATCAACAAATTTTGTTTATAACTATCGAGATCCTTTCTTTAAGGGGTTTTTACTGTAGTAATTATAGCTCTCTCTCTGTCTAAATATTTCGATTGCCGTATAGATTGCTTGCTTCATTGAGCTTTCATCTGCAATCCCTTTTCCTGCGATTTCATATGCTGTACCATGATCTGGAGAAGTTCTTACTTTATCTAAACCAGCTGTGTAATTTACTCCTTTTCCAAAAGCAATAGTTTTAAAAGGAATTAAACCTTGATCATGATAAGAAGCAATTATGGCATCAAAATTTTTATAGGTATTAGAACCAAAAAAGCTATCTGCTGAATAGGGACCATAAACCAACGTACCATCTGCCTTAATTTTTTCTAAGGTAGGTTTTAATATCGTGTCGTCCTCATTACCAATAACTCCATTATCTCCTGCATGTGGATTTATGGCTAAAACTGCAATTTTTGGTTTTCTTATGCCAAAATCTTGTATTAACGATTTTGTTACTGTTGTTATTTTTTCTTTAACAAGACCTTCTGTAATCGCATTACTAGCATCTTTAAGCGGAACATGATCTGTTAGAAGGCCAACTCGCAATTCATCTGAGACCATAAACATTAAACTTTTTCCGTTTAAGGCTTTTGCCAGGTAATCTGTATGACCTGGGAAATTAAATTTTTCAGATTGAATGTTGTGTTTATTAATTGGAGCTGTTACCAATACATCAATAGCACCTTCTTTTAAAGCTTCAGTCGCTGCTTCAAGAGATTTTATAGCATATTCTCCTATTTTTTTATCTTCAATGCCAAATTGAATTTTTACAGGTTCGCTCCAAACCTCAACCACATTAACTTTTCCATGAGCTACTTTCTCAACTGAATCAATATTGAAAAAATTAATTTTACTACTAAAATGATTTTTAAAAAATTGCATGGTTTTAGCCGAAGCAAAAATAACAGGTGTATTCAATTCTAACGACCTTGGATCCTCATAGGTTTTAATGATAATTTCTGCACCAATACCATTGAGGTCACCAATAGAAATCCCTACAATTATCTTTTCGTCTTTTTTCATTTTTTGTCTTTAACTTTGTAACTGCAAATTTAACTAAATAAAGTACAAATTATGTTTACAGGTATTATAGAAGATTTAGGTACAATTGAAAAATTAGATAGGGATGGCGGAAATCTTCATATTACGATGCATACCTCTATAACAAATGAATTAAAAATAGATCAAAGCGTTGCTCACAATGGTGTCTGTTTAACCGTTGTTAGTATTGAAGGAAACACATATACTGTTACTGCTATCCAAGAGACTCTTGATAAAACCAACATAGACTCTCTAAAAGAAAACGAATTAGTAAATATAGAACGTGCGATGAAGCTTGGAGACCGACTAGATGGCCATATTGTTCAAGGGCATGTCGATCAAACAGCGAATTGTATTGATATTATTGTCGAAGATGGTAGTTGGGTTTTTACTTTTGAATATGACAAAAACCTTAATAATATTACAATTGAAAAAGGTTCTATTACTGTAAACGGAGTTAGTTTAACCGTTGTAAACTCAAAGTTAAATCAGTTTTCGGTAGCAATAATACCGTATACATATAACCATACCACTTTTAAAAATTTAAAAATTGGAGATACAGTAAATTTAGAATTTGATGTAATTGGAAAATACGTTAAGAGACTAAATGAGCTCAGACATTAAGCCCTTTGCTTGGCAGATAATTTGTAAGCTTTGTAAATACCATAGATTAGAGCAACAACAAACAATGCAATAATTCCGCCATCTATTGGAAGACCAGGTGGTGGTGGCGGTAATGGCGGAGGAGGTGTATTACTCTGCGCCATAGAAACGAAACCTACTAAAAAAACTGATATTGAGGCTAATATATACTTGTTCTGCATTCTGCTAAATAAGGTGTAAAAGTATAAAAAAAACTGAGCTAACAAAATTTATTCGATTAAAAAACATCCTTAAACGGTAAATTTATCCGACGAAATGCTAAAAATGAACTTTATTTAGGGAAGTTAGCTACATTTTTAACCCATTTCAGCGACAAATATAATACATATTTTTAATAATTATTAACAGCAACGAATCTAATCCTAGATTTAACCTAAAATTCACAAACAATCGTAATAAATTCCGAATAACTATCTAAAAATAAACACGTAAAACCGCATTAGTCGTAATTCCTAATGAATATCTGGAAAACCTTATCGCATTATCATCTGCATCAATTCTGTAATAGTTGTTGATTGGGTTTTTAACATCAGAGATGTTCCAAGCAGACATACCTACTTCTGAACGGAATACCTTATTTATCTTAAATTTATAAAGCGCTGAAGCATCAATTCTTAAATAATCTTGTAACCTTTCGTTATTAGCCCTATCAAAATTAATAGCATTAGCTGTAACTTCATTTTCTACTAATGGTATCGATGTTGGTTTCCCTAGCCTGTAATTTAATCCAGCAGAAATGCTCCACGACTCATCACTATAGGTTGTACCCAATGTAAAGGCATGCGTAATATCAAAATTGCTAGGAAACTCAATTTCTTCAAGCGTTTTAAAGGTATAATCGTTTTTTATATATGAATAACTCAACCACGTATTTAGATGATTGAAATTTTTTCGGACTAAAAATTCGGCTCCTAAAACATCGTAGCTTCCTTTTTCTTTTTCAAATTCATACTTGGTGGTAAATCCTTGGCTTTGTGTGGTGATACCATCAACTTTTTTGTAATACACTTTGGCATCTATTAACCAACCTTTGTTTTTATAAAGCAATCCTAATGAGGCTTGTTTACTTTTAATTATTGGGATACTATCATTATCTGTGAGTTGCCATCGACGTTTTTCTACTCCTAAAAAATCATTTTGGAAATTGATAATTTGCGAGGTGTTTTGATGTTTAAACTCACCTAATGCTTCTAATTCAACATGATTTCCTAAAGCTTTTCGAATACTTAAACGCGGTTCTACAATCAATTCATCAAACTTTTCTAGATAATTCGCTCTAACTCCTAATTTAACGCTAAGATCTTTCGTGTCATTTTCAAACTGTGTCTGAGCAAAAACCGCTTGTTCTCTTAAAACTTCAGAATCACGTCGTACAAATCTTGGCACATCGATATCATTTAGGTTTGTAATTTCCGATTCAATAAAATTATAGCCCAAATTGAATTGCCATAAGTTTTGAGTGTAAAACCCTTCTAGTTTTGCTGAAGTTTCAGACACTATATTTTCTTGTAAAAAACGTTGTTCTGCCATAACGTTAGCATTTACTGCTTGTAATGTATAATCTGTATTATAAACATTGAGCACAGTACTTAATTTATCATTCCATTGTCGTCTATAATTTAAGCCTACCGAAATACTATTTTGAGAAATGCTACTTTCTCGAGTTTCTTCTACTCCATTAAAAAGGGCCGATTCATCAAAGGTTAAATCGTTATGAACTAGCATTAAATTTAATCGTAAAAAATCCTTATCCGATGGCTTATAAAGCCACCTTAAAGACGCATCATAAAAATCGAAAGCTTGATTTGAGTTACTAACATTAGAGGTGTTTTCTGCGACCTCTGTATCTTGTGTCACACGTTCAAAATACGTTTTATAAGTTGGTGTTCTTACCAATTCATCAATAGATTTACGTCCTGCAATTTGAACTGAAGACTTTTTACCAATTGGTGCATTTAAAAATAAATCGGCATTAAGAAGATTAATTCCAAAGGAACCTTTAAAATTGGATTCGATAGTTTTATTAGAATGCATATCAATAGTTCCTGAAACACCATCGGTATAAGACGCATCAGTTCCATTATTAATTACGGTTGCGGTTTGCGTGATTTGCGGATTAAAACTTGAAATAAGTCCGAAAAAATGGCTGGATTGATACATTTTTATCCCATCCCAAAGCATTAGATTTTGGTCGTGAGACCCTCCTCTTATATTAATATTGGAAACGGTTTCGTCAACGCTTAATACTCCAGGCAATGCCTGAACCGTATGTAACACATCAGACTCTATAAGTCCTGGCAATAAGGTAAACTTGCTATAATCAATAACTATACTTCCGTCTTGTTGCTTGTCTATACCTTTAACAATATAGCCGTTGAGCACTACAGAACTAAACACCTCAGCTTCTTCAATTAAAGTAATAGCGTCACAACTATTTAATTTAAAAAATTTGGCTTGGCGATCTATGGTTTTAAAACCTATAAATCGGATGGTAAGAAGCGTCGCTAATGATGGGACTTTAATTTCAAAATAGCCATCATCATTAGTTACTGTATAATTGTGTTTAGTATTGATGGTTGCTCCATAAAGCGGATTTTCCATGTTGTCTCGCAAATAACCACAAATTGTAATGGGTTTAGTGATACTAAAGACCACGTCGCTAATTTTGGTGAAAATTAAATTGGTCTGTTGTTCTAAGGTTTCAATTTTTGTATTTAGACTTAGATCGTCAGCTAAAGGAATGACATAGATCTCTTTAAGAAGGTCACTTTTATAATTGAAATTAACATTATGACTTTTAGAAATCTCATTAAGCATTTGTATGATAGACATTTTTCCATCATTAGCTTGTGCTTTTACTGAAAAGCAAATTAATACACTTATTAAAAAAGTTATATACTTAATCTTTAGCATTGTGTATGACGACCTCTTTATTATTTATAATTTCATAGGTCAAACCAAGCGGCTGTGTAATTGCTTTTAAAGCATTATTAAGGTTATCGTGCTCAAATGCGCCTGTAAATCTCAACGTATTTGCAGTAATGGAATCGGTAATTGTGATATTATATTGACTTTCGAGTTCTAAAAGCACTGCTTGTACAGACGCATCTTTAAATACACTCATATTTTTAAGCCAATACGGTTCTGCTATAGCAATGTTAGATTTTTTAGCAGTTCCTGATTTTAAAATAAACTCTGAACCGGCTGGTACTTTTGTAACCGCATCGTTATAACTGACTTGCACCAAACCTTCATAACAGGTTACTTTAAAAATGCTATCCTTTGTAAACACATTAAACTCGGTTCCTAAAACGGTTACTTTTCCAAATTCAGTATTGACATCGAATTGCTTTCCTTTTTCGACATCAAAAAAAGCTTCTCCTTTTAAATTTAAGGTTCTTTCGTTTTCCCAATTTGAAGGACTATATGTAAGCTGAGACAACTCATTAAGTTCTACTCTAGAATTATCAGGAAGTGTAATGGTTTCTTTTTGTGCTAAATCGGTTGCAATTGTATTGGTATTATCTCTATTTAAAAACAAAAATAAGGTTAAACCAATAACAAAAACAGCTGCAAATCGTGATGCTATATTCATCCAATTAATTGACGAAGCCTTTTTATTTTGCAACTGGCTTTCTAAAGCTTCAAACGCAGGCACTTTTGCATGATGATGACCACTAAAGCGCTGTGCTTCTTCTGCTATTTCATTATACAGCTTCGCATCATCTAAAGCATTAAAAGCTTCCGCCTCTGCTTCAGATAAGTTGTTGTCCAACCATTTTTTTAGTAAATATTCTTTGTCCATAACTTGATGCTATACTTTTAAAACAACTCAACTTTCAATTGTCCCAAAATTATTTTCAATTCAGTTCTTCCAATTGATCTTTCAACTTATTTAAGGCGGCGTAAATTCTGTGTTCAGCTACTTTTTTGGTAATATTTAATAGCTCTGCTATTTCTTTGTGGGTTTTTCCATCGACTTTACTTAAAAGAAAAGCCACACGTTCTTCTTCTTTTAATGTTGACAAGGCTGTTTCGTAACGCTTTAAAAATTCCTTTTTACGCAGCATGAATTCTGGCGTCTCATTAGTGTAATCCTTAGGCTTTACTTCTTGATGCTTAAAAACAATCTTTTGGTGTTTCACCTCGTTAAGCATCATATTATTTGCAACCGTATATAAATAAGATTTTGCAGCTTCAGGTGCCACTTTAGCACAATTTTCCCATAATTTAATAAAGGCATCTTGCACTTTATCTGAAGGGTTTAATAAATCACCATATTTGTAATATAAAATCGTACTCATGCTTTGCGCATACTTTTCGTAAAGTTTAGAAAAGCGCAATTTATCACAGATATCTTTGTGGAGCGACTTAGGCAATTAAAAGTGGGTTTTGAAATTTGAACACCAAAAGTATGCTTTTTTTTAAAGACCGTACAAAAGATAATGTTACTAAAACATCAAATTTATATTTTAAAAATTGCCATAAAAATCAATAAAATAATTGAGGCTATTTTAACATGTAATTGTTTTAAAACTATAAGCCCAGTTTAAAACTACACAACATATAAATCCATCTAATGAAAATAAAAAAACAATGATTCACACCTATAAACAACTCAAATTGCAATTAAATAAATAAAAAAATAATACATTTCTTGGGACATTTAATTAGTGAGTTGTTCTAAGTATAAAGACGGTAATTAAAACGCCTTATTAATTGAAAAACTAAAAAAACAAATTAATTATGAAAACTATCAAACCTTATCTTTTTGCCTTATTAGGTTTATTCTTAACCATGACATCCTGTAGAACTGAGGATGATTTAAGTATTGACCCTCCGGCAGAATCTACCTTACAAGCTAATTCTACTTTGACAAATCAAATTCAAAGAGTTGCTATGAACGATGGTTCTGTTGATAATATAGTTTACAATGCCAATTGTTTTACCATTCAACTGCCTATAACCGTAACTATTAACGGAACAGAATTAACCATTACCAACATTAATGATTATGATGATCTTGAAGATATTTTAGATGAATTTGACGACGATGACGACAATGTTGTTATCGATTTTCCTATCACTATTATTTTTGCAGATTACTCCGAAGTTCAAATTAACAGCTTAGATCAGCTAGAAGATTATGCTGATGATTGTAATGATGAAAATGAATTTGATGATGATATTGAATGTTTAGATTTTGTATATCCAATTACAGCTTCTATTTTTAATACCAACAACGAAGTTATTGAAACACTCACATTTACTAACGATTATGATCTTTATGAATTTATAGACGACATAGATGAAGATGATTTAATTGGTTTTGAATTTCCTATAAGTATTGTAATTGCTAATGGTAACGTAATTGTAATTAATAATTTTAATGAGCTTGATGATGCTATTGATGATTTTGGTGATGACTGTGATGAAGACGATGATTACGACTATGATGATGACGATTGCACAAACTGCACACCAAGCCAATTAGAATCTATTTTAACAGGTTGTTCAGATTGGTATATAGACGAATTAGAACGCAACGACAATGATTTAGAAGACAACTATACAGGTTATCTTTTTAATTTCTTTGCAGATAATACAGTTACAGTGTCTTGGACTGGAAACACTGCCAATGGAACATGGACAACTAGCGAAACAGGAAACAATATCACAGTAACTTTTGATATTCCAGGGTTTGACGATATCAATGATACTTGGATTTTACATGAAATCGATAACGATGATGATGATGATGATGATGATGATAACGAAACTGAAGTAAGCTTTGAAATAGGAGAAGACGACGAACTAGAATTTAAAAACAACAATTGTAACTAAATAGTTGGTCAAATTAGTGGCCTATACTTAAGGTCCTTATTTTATTTTATTAATAGCAGAACCAGCCATGAAGCAATTCATGGTTGGTTTTTTTATATTGTAGACTTAATTTTTTTTAACCTCTGTGTTTATTGCCTCATAAACCAATTTAACCTCAGCTTCTCCATACTTTCGTTCTAAACGCCTTATGGTAAAATGTGCCGTTGCCATCTTTTGAAAATGATCTACAAATACATAATTTAAACCACCTCCACCAATTGCTCCTACAATAGGTACCGCTTGTGCTAAAAATTTCTCACTAATAAGAAGACTTAATCTCGTGGCAATTTTAGACAGAAAATTACCTATAGCATTAGACCCCAAAGCACTTGCTCCTTTAACTAAACTATCTAAACTCATTTTTATACCAGCTGCCGATATGTTATTTAAAGCTGAATTTAATGCCATACGCGTCGTGTAGTAACTGGCCTCCATACCGTCATCGTCAAGAGAATCTCCACCAAGTGCAAAAACTTGCAGACATGCCATTTGCCCTTCTAAAGTATAAATATCTTCACCTTCACTACGCGCAATATCCATAATAGTACGCATTAAAAACTTCGTCGTAAGCGTTACTTCTGAAGCAAAAATAGCAGTACCAAAACCTGTAGAAGACCCGAAAAAGCCACTTAATGCACCTGTACCTGTTACAATACTTTTATAGGTGTTTTTTGAAGGCTTTTTAAATGTTTTGTTCTTTTGAATGGTTAATAAATTCGCTTTTATAATTTTTAATAATACAGATTCGGTAATCTTCTGCACTTTAACTAACACTTTTTCTGGCACATAATTAATTCCTGTTTCTACAGTATTACCTATTTTATTGACATTGCGTATGGCCCAACCTAAATTTTGCATGCTCATTTTCGCATGTTTTAAAGCTTGTTTATCTTCTGCTGATATCGTGTTTGTTGTTAGATTCAAGATTTGAGATTTTATTACTATTGGTCGATAAAACTTAGCAATTGTTACAAAGTCAATAGAATAGCGATACAATTCTTAAAAACATGTTTTCCCTAGTTTTATACTAAAATGACAAAAATCATTATACATTTATAATCATCATTGTACATTTGTAATATGAATATAGGCTTAGTACTTTCTGGTGGAGGTGCTCGCGGAGCAGCACATATCGGTGTCATTAAGGCATTAGAAGAACACGGTATCTTTCCTACACATATATCTGGTGTAAGCGCAGGAGCTATTGTAGGCGCTTTGTATGCAGCAGGTGTTTCTTGGTCCGAAATACTAACTTTCTTTAAGACTATACCTCTTTTTCATACTAAAAGATTTGCCCGTAATAAACCTGGATTTTTAAATTCTGAAAATTTTTATGATGATCTTAAAACTTATTTTCCAAAAGATAATTTTGAAGATTTAAAGAAACCTTTATTCATTCCCGCAGCAAATATCGTTGATGGGACTTCAAAGATTTTTAGCAAAGGACAACTTATAAAACCAATTATAGCTTCAGCTTCTTTTCCTGGTGTTTTTACACCTACCGAAATTAATGGAAAATACTATGTTGATGGCGGCACATTAAATAATTTCCCTGTTGAACCTCTTAAAAAAGAATGCGATATAATTATAGGTGTGTATGTTAATCCTCTAAAAGCAGTGACTATAAAAGATTTAAAACATTCTTTCTCTGTTGTAGAACGCGCTTATAAGATTAAAGTAGCCGCAGAATCCATGAACAAGTTTCCAGATTGTGATTTGGTCATCTGTCCACAAGAACTGGTGAGTTTTGGCACTTTTGGAATGAGTAATGTAGATGCTATTTTTAATTTAGGATACACATCTACACTAGCTGCTCTTAAAGAAAATAAAATGTTATTTATGTCTAAATAATTTCAACTAGAGCATACACCTTACATAAGGAATAACAGAATTAAACATTTTAAAGCCCTAATAAAATTATTGAAAGAGACTAATACCACTTCAATCTTACTTTTTATTAGGGTTCTAAAAATTAAGTCTTATTCCTAATTCAAATTATTTTAAAAAATCAGCTTCTTTATACGTTGGATTTGGGTATTTGTAAAACCCTTCACCAGTTACAACTCCTAATTTGTTTTTATCTATATAGTTTTCTTTTAAAAAGGCCACAGTTTTTAGTTTTAAGTCATCTTTAGTTTTCTCTGCCGCTATTTTATCAATATTATATGCTGTAGTAATGCCTACAATATCGAGAATACCAAAAGGGCCAACAGGTGCTCCTGTTGCTTTCATCCATGTTTTATCTATGGTTTCTGGGTCTGAAACCTCACTAACTAATAAACTAGTGGCAGCGCTTAGCAAGGGTACCAATAATGAATTTAATATATATCCAGGCTGCTCTTTATATAAGGGCAATGCCAACATACCAATCGCTTTTGCAAAATCAACAACATCATTAAAAACTTTAGGGTCAGTTGCACTGTGTCCCATAATTTCGGCTGTATTATGAATCCAAATTGAATTCGCAAAATGTAAGGCTAAGAATTTTGAAGGTCGTCCAGTGGCTTCTGCAAAGTGACTCGGCAATAGCGTTGAAGAGTTCGTAGCAAAAACCGTTTTTTCAGGAGCAACTTTTGCTAGCATGTTGTAAAATTCAATTTTAATTTTTGGATTTTCTGGCACAGCCTCGATTAGTAAATCAGCATCTTTAACAGCTTCGGTTAAATTTGACGTATAACTTAAGTTTTCAAATGTTTTATCTAATTGTTTTTGGGTTGCATTTAGGTCTTTTTTAAATGCATCACTCATGATGCTAAATTTTGCCTTTGCTTTTTCCAAGACTGCATCATTAATATCATAAACGGTGACTTGAAATCCGTGAAATGCGGTTTGAAATGCTATTTGATACCCTAGCACGCCGCTTCCTGCTATAGTTACATTTTTAAAGGTCATTTTGTTATAAATTTTAGAGTATTTTACTTCCGTGAGATTGAAACCTTGCGCCTATTCTATTAGGAAATTGTTTCAAATTATATACATAAGTAATACAAAAATACACCTCTCTACAATGATAAGTTATGACTTAAGTCAGTTCTATAAAAAAAAGAGCTTATCAATTTCTAGCTCCTGTTATCTATGAAAAAATTGGTAATGAAATATTGTAAATTATTACTGAGTTTTAAACACCTCACCCCGTATTACACTATACTATTTATTTAAAATTTTCGCTTTGTTGTATTCGTAATTCATCCGAGCGATATTTAAAACCGAAATATCTTCAGGACATTCCACTTGGCATGCTTCGGTATTAGTACAATGCCCAAATCCTTCTTCTTCCATCTGCTTTACCATATTAATAACCCTTTTACTCGTTTCTGTTTGTCCTTGTGGTAACAATTCTAATTGTGTAATCTTAGCACTCGTAAACAATGCTGCACTCGCATTTTTACAACTAGCTACACAAGCGCCGCAACCAATACATGCCGCAGCATCAAATGCTGCTTCTGCCACGTCATGAGCAATAGGAATACTGTTTGCTTCTGGTGCTTGACCTGTATCTACAGACACATAGCCACCCGAAGTAATAATATGGTCTAAGGAAGAACGGTTCACTTTTAAATCTCTAACAACAGGAAATGCCGCGGCTTTAAAAGGTTCTATATAAATGGTGTCTCCATCTTTAAACGAACGCATGTGAAGCTGACAAGTTGTGGTGTTTTTTAAAGGACCATGCGCAATACCATTAATCATCATGCCACATTGCCCACAAATACCTTCACGACAATCGTGATCAAACTCTACTGGATATTCTCCTTTTTTGACCAATTTTAAATTCAAAGTATCTAACATTTCTAAAAAAGATAATTCTTGATGTACATCATCTAATGTATAATCTTTGAATTCCCCCTTACTTTGGCTATCCTTTTGCCTCCATATTTTTAAGTGTATTTTCATAGTCTCTTATTTATAGCTTCGTACAGAAGGCGTTACAGTTTCAAATATCAACTTCTCTTTATTCAATATTGGGTTTGAAGGATTATTATTCCATTCCCAAGCCGAAGAATAACTAAAATTAGTGTCGTCTCGTTTGGCCTCACCTTCTGCCGTTTGATATTCTGTTCTAAAATGTGCTCCACAAGACTCTTCTCTTTGTAAAGCATCAATACACATTAGTTCGGCTAACTCCATATAATCTGCTACGCGTCCAGCTTTTTCTAATTCACTATTGACTTCTGAAGCCTCACCAGGAACAATCAGATCTGTCTTAAATGCTTTTCGTAAGTCTTGGATGTTTTTAATGGCTTGTTCTAAGCCTTCTTTAGAACGCGACAAGCCACACTTATCATACAATTCGCTACCTAATAATTTATTGAATTCCTCAGCTGTTTTAGTGCCTTTGGTGGTAAGGAATCCTTCTATTTGTTTTTTAACAGCTTGTTCCGCCTTATCAAATTCAGGGTGGTTAATATCTGTTTTTGGTTGCTTTATCTCATCAGCCAAAAAGTTTTGTAATGTATAAGGCAACACAAAATACCCATCGACACAAGCCTGTAATAATGAATTGGCACCTAATCTATTTGCACCATGATCTGAAAAATTAGCTTCACCAATAGCAAAAAGCCCAGGAATAGTTGTTTTTAATTCATAATCTACCCAAAGTCCTCCCATAGAAAAATGGGCTGCAGGCGAAATTTTCATCGGTTCCAAATAAGCATCTATTCCCGTAATTTTCTTATACATGTTGAATAAATTGCCGTAACGTTCTTTAATAATATCTTTTCCGTATTCTTTTATAGCTTTTGAAAAATCGAGGTAAACTGCATTTTTTAATGTGCCAATACCTTTACCGGCATCTATTTGTTCTTTTGCTGAACGAGACGCAATATCGCGAGGTGCAAGATTTCCAAAGGCTGGATATTTACGTTCTAAATAATAATCGCGTTCTTCTTCTGGAATATCGTTGGCTTTCCGAGTGTCATTTTTATCTTTTGGCACCCAAATTCGACCATCATTTCGAAGGGATTCAGACATTAACGTTAGCTTGGATTGGTATTCGCCACTTTGTGGTAAACAGGTGGGATGAATTTGTGTCCAACTCGGGTTTGCCATAAAAGCTCCTTTTTTATGTGCACGCCAAATAGCAGACGCATTACAACCCATAGCTAGTGTAGATAAATAATATATTTTCCCATAACCTCCTGTAGCAAGCACTACAGCGTGTGCACCGTGACGCTCTACCTTTCCGGTATCTAAATTTCTAGCAATAATGCCTTTAGCCTTACCTTCAATAAGTACCAAATCTAACATTTCATGTCTTGCGTATAAGCTCACTTTTCCGGTATTAACTTGTCGCATTAAAGCTTGATAGGAACCTAATAATAATTGCTGTCCTGTTTGACCTCTAGCATAAAAGGTTCTAGAGACCTGTACTCCACCAAAAGAACGGTTTCTAAGGTAACCTCCATACTCTCTTCCAAAAGGCACACCCTGAGCTGTAGCTTGATCTATTAAACTGGCCGAACATTCCGCCAAACGATAGGTGTTGGCTTCTCTAGAACGAAAATCACCTCCTTTTAAAGTATCGTAAAACATACGATAAACACTATCTCCATCGTTTTTATAGTTTTTTGCAGCATTTACACCTCCTTGTGCAGCAACAGAATGGGCTCTTCTAGGGGAATCTTGAAAACAGAAACTCTTTACATTATACCCCATTTCTGCAAGGGAAGCCGCAGCAGAAGCACCTGCTAAACCTGTCCCAACCACAATAACCTCTAATTTTTTTCGGTTATTTGGACTTACCAGTTTGGCTGTTTTTTTATAATTACTCCACTTCTCGCTAAGTGGTCCTTCTGGTATTTCAGATTTTAAAACGTTTTCCATGATCTAACGATTTAGATAAATAAAAATGGGAATAATGATATAGCCTATAGTCATAATTATAGTATATGCCATACCTAAATACTTCACGATTTTAGAATATATCGGATGATAAAGCCCTAATGTTCTATGTGCACTAAAAACACCATGCAACAAATGATAACCAAGCGCAATAATGGCAATGACATATACAATAACATACCACAATTGATCGAAAGCTTTAATAACCAAAGTGTATAAATCTTTGTTTCCGTTAGCATCCAAAGGTAATTCTCCAAATTTGAATTGGTACCAAAAATCTTTAAAGTGAATGACTAAAAAGAGGAAAACAATGCTTCCTAAAAACATCATATTTCGAGAATACCATTTGCTTGCACGCCCTCTTCTATCCTTAACATAGCCTGGTCCTTTTACTTTTTTACCTTTTACAGTAAGATATATAGCATCTAAAGTGTGTAATAAAATACAGAGATAAAGCACCATGGCTATTATCTTAATTAAGATATTATCTGCCAATAAATCACTATACCAATTGTACTGTAATTTAGCTTCGGCTTCAGGCAATAAAAGTTGAAGATTTCCAAATAAATGAATGATGAGGAAAAAGGAAAGAAAAAGACCTGTTAATGCCATTAAATTCTTTCGGGTTAATGCATTTTTAACGTACCACATGTTTGCTTTTTGTTTATAATTCTATGGCTTTAACATAAACCTCTAAGATAAAAAAAACTGATGAGCTAGAAGGTGGATCTGCCAAAGACATTTTAAACTTTTGTGGAGATAAAGTTGTATTAGATTAAAGATTCGTTTCAATGCTAAATCGTACACTAAACGGAACACATATTTAAACTTAAAAAATGATCATTAATCACGTGAGTCATCATTAGTATAAACAATTTAAGCCTCATAAGCCCTTCCTCACTACACTATTTTTAGTATATCAAATTTTATATAATCTGATTAATTACTTGTTTTATTTGTCTTTTATGATAGGACAGGCTCTGTTTCCCCTAGAATTAGTGGGCTATTTATGTACTTTTGAGAAGAGCCGAAGTTTTTTAAACCTGTAAAAAACGACGCTTTTCTAATATATAAAACCCACAAATATGTCAATAAAAAATTACCGTTATGTAGATTATCTATGGGACGACACCAAAGTAGAAAAAATAAAAAATGATGAAGTCGCACAATTCTTATATCGCTCTAACATCTTAGGTCGTGATCTAAGAATTACCAATTACGGAGGAGGAAATACAAGCTGCAAAACTATTGAGAAAGACCCTTTAACAAATAAAGATGTTGAAGTTATGTGGGTAAAAGGATCTGGAGGAGATATTGGCACTCTGACAAGAAGCGGAATCGCAGGCTTGTACACCGATCGCTTAAGAGATTAAAAAAAAGTATACAGAGGTGTTGCCTATGAAGATGAAATGGTGGCGCTTTTCAATCACTGTATTTTTGATCTAGATAGTAAAGCACCATCAATAGATACTCCACTTCACGGATTACTACCCTTTAAGCATATCGACCATTTACACCCTGATGCTTTAATTGCCGTAGCTGCTGCAAAAGACAGTGAAAAGGTTACCAAAGAAATTTGGAGTGACACCATGGGTTGGGTGCCTTGGAAAAAACCAGGTTTTGAATTGGGTTTAATGCTTGAACAATGTTTAGCTGATAATCTAGGAATTCGCGGAATTGTATTAGGCTCTCATGGTTTATTCACTTGGGGAGATACCTCATACGAATGCTATATCAACAGTTTAGAAGTCATAGAGATGGCATCTGCTTATATCGAAAACAAAATTTCTGAAAATGGAGAGGTTTTTGGCAGCCAAACAGTTGAAAGTCTTCCAAAAGAAGAACGGCTAGAAAAAGCTGCGATTTTAGCACCGATACTAAGAGCTTTAAATACTTCTGTTAATCAAGATGTTGTTAGAAAGCGAAAAAAAATATAATTAAATATTTAACAACAATATGTTACATATGTCATACTATTTGAAACATATGTTAGACACATTCACGAATAAAAAATAGAATTTTGAAACTAATTAATAAAATGTTTCAATATGACAAGATCTTTTACAATTTTAATGCTTTTATTAGCATTACCAATAGCGTCACAATCCATAAAGAAATCCAGTATTGATTCAGGAGGAGCTTCTACTGTTGTAAATAATATTCAAATATTATACACTATCGGAGAAGTTGTTGTTCGAGAAACAAGCACACCTACAATTTCGGTTTCAGAAGGCTTTATTAACCCTGAGTTTAATTCCACTTTAAGCACTTATGATCATCAAATCTCACATTTGAATATATCTATATACCCTAATCCTACAAATCAATTTATCAATATTGCTACAGACAGACCCCTTACTAAAGTAGAGCTTTATGATGTTTTGGGAAGAAGCATATTTCAATCTACAACTATTGGTGATCCCATTGAAGTTTCAACATTAAAAGCAGGCGTTTATCTGCTAAGGCTTTATGAGAATGCTAAATCCATAACCAAACAGGTTGTTATTGAGTAAATTACATAAATTTATAACAATTAATTAAAAGCATTCTATAACTTTACTACAAAAGCAATATTAAATTAAACACTTCATAATCTGTATTTGTTTTAATTATATTGAAATGTGTATCCAAATCATGTTCAAAAGAGCCTTAGTGTTTTCTTTCCTTTTAAATTTAGCACATTTATTTGCTCAAGAAAACACGCAATCAAACCCGTTAAAATTTAATGACATAAAATTAATTCTTGAAGATCAATGGATTTCTAATATCACACAAGACAAAAATGGCTTTATTTGGGTCGCAACACAAGATGGTTTATATAAATATAATGGTAAGAATTTTAAAACTTACAGATACAATCCGTTAGAAAAAAGTAGCCTTCCTGGTGGTTGGGTTAGAGATATAAAACAAGACCAAGACGATATCTTTTGGATTGGCACTTATGGTGCTGGCTTGGTAAAATTTGATGAAAAAAAAGGCGTATTTGAAAAAGTTCAAATCAATACCAACAACACAGGCCTTAATCCACTAGTAGTCTATAGAATATTCGTTAGTTCTTCATCTGCAGTTTGGGTAGCAACTGATGATGGGCTATACCGAAAATCTAAATCGAGCCCAGATTTTGTAAAAATAAAAGAATCCTTTACTTCTATAAAAATTTTAGAAATTGAGAATGGTACGGAACTCATCTCATCAAACCATACTTTATTTAAATATAGTAACAAGGCCGAACGGTTTGAACCAATGCTTCATCACACTGCTATAGATGAAATAGAAAGCATAGGCAACAATAAAATAATATATAAATCCGACGGTAAATTGTACCATTATGATTTTATTAATGATCCTGAGAAAATAGATTTACCCAATGACGATGCTGCCCTTTTTATATCTAATGTAAAAGACCATAAATGCATTATAATTGGATCTAGCGGAAATTATTTCTTCAATACAAAAACCAAAAAATTTCAACCTTACAATTATAATTTAGATAAATTTAAAAAAATAGGCATCAGCAAACTCTTAATAGATAAACAAAATCTATTATGGGTAGGTACACACAAAGGTTTGTTTAAGGAAAGTGCTCTAAAGAAAGTATTTACAGGACACTTCAGTACACATGCCAGACGGATTTTTGTAGATGCAACTGATATATACATTGTTGGAGACCAAGGCTTTTTTAAAGTTTCAAAAACTAACCATTCTAATTATAAACAATTCTTAAAAAGAACAAGGATTACTTCAATATGTAAGACAGAAAACGGATTCTGGTTGGGGGATATGACCGGAAATATTTTTTTCATTGATAATGATTTCAATATTAATAAGATAGAACTAAATCAAGATAAAAGCGAAACCTTAAAAGTTTTTGGAATTGTTGAAGATTTAAACGGTTTTTTATGGGTTAGTACATGGCAAGGAATTTACGTGTTAGATAAAAAAGGTAACATTATAAACACCTACCAACTAGACGAAGTCAAAGAGATTAAGATAATGGAGTTAATTATTGACCAGCAGGACAATCTATGGGTAATAACGGTTGGAGAAGGCGTATATAAAATACCTAACATATCGAAGATCGATAAAAATAAAAAACATATTAACTTCAAAAAATATGTGCATATTAAAGACAATTTAAATTCATTAAATTCTGATGTTGTCATAGATATTCATAAAAGTCAAAATGGAATGATTTCGATTGGGTCAGATTTTGGCTTGAATTTTTATGACAAGGAAAAGGATCTTTTCTACCCTCTTGAAATCAATGGTGATTTTTTTGATAAAAAGGTAATGGCTATTGAAACCGACGAAAATAATCTCTGGTGGATTAGCACAATAAATAATGGTATTTATGTATATAACAACGAAAACAAAACACTTTTTAATCTAAAAGAAGAAGATGGTTTGATTTCTAATGCATGTTTATATACCTCTAGTGCAATCTATAAGGACGAACTTTACTTTGGCACAGATGAAGGGGTTCAAGTTATAAATACTTCTAAGTTTACCTATCCCAATATTACTAAAGCTCCCAGTATTTCAAAAATAACAATTCAGGGAAAAAACGCTACAACTTTTCAAGATGTAGTGAATTTAAAAAAGCCCATTAAGCTTCATCATCATCAGAATAATTTTAAAATAAATTTAGAAATTGCAGATTATAGGTTTCCAGAAAAGATAGCTTATTATTATAAGCTAGGAGAAGCCACAATTTTTTGGACCAAAGCAGAAGGAAACACCATTTTCTTCAACAACCTAAATTATGGTGAATATAAACTTTTGGCAAAAGCAGCATATCAGGCAAATGACAACGCACCAATTACCACATTAACTTTAAAAATAAGCCCCCCTTGGTACAAATCTATTTTGGCTTATACGTTACTTTTTATAGGTTTGGCGGTAGCACTTTTTTCATTTTTTCAATTACGCTACAAACAAAAATTGGCATCTAACAAGTTAAAGGCCATCAAGGAATTAGACCTTATAAAATCAAATCTATTTACCAATATATCTCACGAACTCAGAACACCATTGACTTTAATTTCTGGTCCCGTAGAAAATCAATTATCTAAAAATAATTTAAAAACAGAAGTTAAGGAAGACCTCAACTTAATAAAGCAAAACGCCGATAGACTTCTCAATTTAGTAAATCAACTTACAGATTTATCCTTAATCGATGCAGGACAAATAAAGCTAAACATAGAACAAGGCAACTTAGCAATTATACTTAAGCAGCTCATATCGGCATTTCAATTTAAAGCGAATGATAAAAGTATAGACATTCAATCTACCATTACCCAATTAGACAACTGTTGGTTCGACAGAGATATTATTGAAAAAATAGGCTCTAACCTACTCTCTAATGCTATAAAATATTCGCCTCAAGAATCCATAATCTATTTTACCGCTCAGCAACAAAATGAACAACTTCAACTATCTATTATTAATAAAAACAATCAAATTAGAGCCGAAAAACTAGGCCATATATTTCAACGATTTTATCAAAATAATGAAGCTTCAGAAGGCATTGGTGTTGGCTTAGCGTTGGTTAAGGAATTAGTCTCATTATCAAAAGGCACTATTTTAGCAAATACCTTAGATAATGATAACATACAATTTAGTGTCACATTACCTATCACAAAAGATGCCTTTGAGAAATTTGAAATTATAGAGCATCCTAAAATAATTATTGAATCAGAAATCAGCACAGAGATTAAAAAAAACCAAGCTACTATTGTTATTATTGATGACGAAATAGATATTCTAAACTTTGTAACTTCAATTTTTAAAGAGAATTACAATGTTATAAAAACAACCAACTCCAATAATGGACTAGAACTCATTAGAAAGCAACTGCCAGATTTAGTCATTAGTGATATAATGATGCCAGAACTGAATGGTATTGAATTATGTAATAAACTCAAAAACGACCAACTAACAAGTCATATTCCTATTATTTTGTTAACAGCAAAAGTCACTCAAAACCAAAAACAAGAAGGTTTTGAAACAGGTGCAGACGCCTATGTTACAAAACCTTTTAATACTGAAACATTAAAAATCCGAGTCTCCAAACTCATTGAAACCAGAGCAAAACTAAAACAACGTTTTAATGAACAACCTATTCTTACAAAAACACTCGAAGTTACATCTGTTGAAGCAGAATTCATGCAGCGCTTAAAAAATGTCTTAGACACACATTTAGTAGATCCAGAGTTCACTACAGATGCCTTTGGTAAATACATGCATATGAGCAGAACGCAATTACATAGAAAATTGAAAGCCATAGTTGGTATGACCACTTCCGAATTTATGCGATCACAACGTATCCTTTTAGCTAGAAATATTTTAAAAAACCAAGACATGAGTGTTTCTGAAGCCGCTTACATGGTTGGCTTTAATTCTGTAAGTTACTTCATCAAGTGTTTCAAAAAAATTTATAGTGAAACACCATCTCAATATATAGAAAAGCATAAGCCTTAATGTCCTTCCATCTATTTACGCATTGCTTATTAGTTTCCGTTAAGATTCATTATATATTTGGTACTACCGCACTTCGATAACAACTTCAATTGAAATAACCCTCAGTTTTAAAGGCTTTTCCAATGATGTAACATATCTGTTACATCTTGAAACATATGTAATATTTTTTTTAATACATCTCAGATAGCTTTGTAAATGCAAGATCTTTAATTGCTAACAAATGACAAAATTTAAAACACGGGAGGAGAAAGAAAACGCATTACCATCTCAACTTTACATTGCTATAGATCATCTTAAAAAAGGTAGATACCAATTAAATATTATAAATGAGAATAAAATTGTCTCTTTTATAGAATTTAAAAAATAAAATGCTATGAAAACATTACACACACTTTTAGCACTAATTATGCCAATAGTATTATTTTCTCAAAATGGCATTAATTATAAAGCACTTATAAAGGATAACTCAGGCAACATAATTGCAGATAATGTCATTCAAGTTAAATTCAAAATTTTAGAAAGCGACTTACAAACTAGTCTTTACGAAGAAAGCCATACAACGACTACTGATAGTAACGGTATAATAGTTTTAAATATTGGTGAAGGCACCGTTTTAAATGGAAATTTCAATACAATTAATTGGGGTGAAAATGAGCATTTTTTAAATGTAAAAATAGATCTAGGAACAGAGTTTATAGATATGGGAAGCACTCAATTTTCTGCTGTGCCTTATGCTTATCATGCTAAAAAAGCAACAAATGTATCTGGTTTAGAATCTATTGACGAAGGTAATGGAATTGGCTGGAGATTAATTGGTCGTGATCCAACTATGCACAGTACTTTAGGCTTTAATGCTATTGATTTGAGTTATTCTAATTTTTCGCCAATAAACAATGGTGAAATGGGAAGTTATTCTACAACAATAGGTTATGGAACTGCGGCTGAATCTTATGCGTCTACAGCCATTGGAAGCTTTAATGTTGGTGGTGGTGACCCAAATACCTGGGTTGATAATAGTCCCTTGTTTGAAATCGGAAATGGTACTTCAGATTTAAATAGAAGAAATGCATTGACTGTTTTAAAGACTGGTGAGCATATTATTAACAGTCAAAGTAATGGTTTGCGTATTACAGGTGCAAACAATGCTATAAACATCTCCAATTCTCTCGCAAATTCAATCAATATTACAGATGCAGGCTTTACAGGCATCTATATTGCTGATCCTCAAAATTATGGTCTTTATATTTCAAATGCTCTTAACGACGGAGTTTTTGCATCATCTTTAGATAGAGGTGCATCCTTTATTGGTGGTACAACTGGGATATATACACAAAGTTCAAACAGTAATAATCCAGATATTGTTTTAGGAGGTAACTCTGGTACTAATAGTGAAGATGACGGTATCATTGCATCAGACCCTTTTTATTCAGGAAGCGACATTTATTTAAGAAGTAATGATGCTGTTGTTATACAATTGGATCATGATGATAATGGAGCCGGTAATTTTATGGTTCATAACAGTGACGGAAATATTGTTTTTTCCATTACTGAAGCAGGAACTATTAGCCAAAATGGTTCTACAATCCATGCCTCAGACAGACGCTTAAAACGGGACATTACCGATTTACCTTATGGTCTAAAAGAAATTTTACAATTACAACCAAAAGCATACTTCTGGAAAAAAAACACACAAAACAAAAAGTCTTTGGGGCTTATCGCTCAAGATGTTCAACCAATTATAAACGAAGTTGTCAATACTCAGAATAATGAGTTAAAAACGTTAGGAATAAACTATACAGAATTGATTCCTGTACTTATAAAAGCAATACAAGAACAGCAAAAAATTATTATCAATCAACACGCAGACTACACAAATCTATTAGAACGTGTTGAAACTTTAGAAGCAAATACATCAATTAAAAACAAATAAAATGAAAACGAAACTTTTTCTGATAGCACTTTTAATTTCAATTATTTCCGTAGCTCAAAACGGCATTAATTACAAAGCACTTATAAAAGATGCTAATAATAACGTTGTAAACAATCAAATTATTGATATGGTGTTTAACATTGAATTAGAAAACACAACTATTTACAGCGAATCACAACAAATTACTACCGACGATAACGGAATTGCTATTGCAGTCATTGGATCTGGCACAATAATCAGTGGAGATTTCAATACTATTGATTGGAAAAGTGGTAATGCAGAACTCAATGTACAAATTGATTTAGGAGATGGTTTTATAGATTTTGGAAACTCAGATTTTAATGCCGTGCCTTATGCAATACAAGCATTAAATATGGAAGGTCTAGAAACTCTTGATGAAGGAAATGGCTTAGGATGGAGATTGGCTGGTAGCAATCCATATCATTATGGTGACATAGGGTTAAACGCCGTTGATTTAAGTTATAGTTTTACACCTTCATCTGTAAGAGGTGCAACCGGAGCATATTCCATTGCATTAGGAAGTTTAACAGAAGCTTCAGGAACGTATTCCACAGCTCTAGGACGGAACACCATAGCATCAGAATCCTCTTCTACAGCAATGGGAAATAACACAACAGCATCTGGTATTTCTTCCTTGGCATCAGGAAATTTTAGTGAAGCAACTGGAAATTTTTCCACAGCAATGGGGGGTCAGACCACAGCAATAGGGGATTATACTGTCGCCATGGGAAGTCAAACAACAGCAGTAGGAGATTTTTCCGTAGCGCTAGGTAAAAGTACAATAGCACATAATAATGGCACGGCAATGGGAAATGGAACCGAAGCCTCAGGATCATATTCTACAGCTATGGGGATTGATACCGAAGCCTCGGGAATTAGATCTACTGCAATGGGAAATGCAACCGAAGCTTCAGGAGGTTCTTCTACTGCAATGGGAAATAACACCATAGCTTCTGGGAGTTTTTCCTTAGCCACTGGAAGCTATACATCTGCAACAGGTTTAAACTCTACTGCTATGGGAAATGGAACAACAGCCTATTCATATTTAGAAACAGTAATTGGAAGGTATAATACATCTTATACGCCCAATAGTGTTAACGGATGGAATAACAATGATCGCTTATTTGTAATTGGAAATGGCGAAAGTGGTGCACCATCTAACGCTATGGTAGTTTTAAAAAACGGAAATACAGGTGTTGGTACAGATGCCCCTCAAGAACTATTTCATATTTCTGGTGGCCGTTTACGCATTGGATCAGAGATTATTGAAGATGGAGGAAGTGATATTTTAGCGTTTAGTTCTAGTTTAGTTCCTACAGAAGATGAAGCAGATCGTCTTGGGGGCCCAAACAGAAAGTGGTTAGATGTTTATGCTGCAAATGGAACTATCCAAACCTCAGATAGACGCAGTAAAACTAACATCATTGAATTAAAATATGGATTAGAAGAAGTTCTAAAAATGCAACCTGTAAGCTTTAATTGGAAAAACAAAAACAATCCAGACACTAAATTAGGACTTATTGCACAAGACCTCCAAATTTTAATCCCTGAAGTGATCCATTCTCATATCTGGGAAAAAGATAAAGCATCTGGAGTATTAACTAAAAAAGAGTTAGACCGCTTAGGGGTTTATTATTCCGATTTAGTACCTGTTTTAATCAAAGCCATTCAAGAGCAGAACAAAATAATTGAAACTCAAGGTGCGGAAATAAAAGCTTCAAAAACGGATTATGAAGCCTTGTTATCTCGTATCGAAATTATTGAATCTAAATCCTCAAATTAAAAGATAATGAACTATTTAAACAAAACCCGTGGCTTGTCTCGAGAATTCAGAAAACAGCTTTCAACCCTAAAAATAATAGTGAATAAATCAACATTTGTATTTTTAATTTTAACATGCTGTCCATTACTTTTATTAGCCCAATGGACGCAAATCGGTGACGATATTGATGGTGAATCTGCAAACGAACAATCGGGTTACGCTACATGTTTAAGTGCAGATGGAAATACGATTGTGATTGGAGCGCCTTTTAATGCAGATAATGGTTCTGCTTCAGGACAAGTTAGAGTCTATGAAAACGTTGCAAATACATGGCTACAAAAAGGAACAGCTATTAATGGCATTGCGATAAGCGATAAATTCGGTTTTTCTGTGAATATAAGTGGAGATGGTAATATCATAGCTGTTGGTGCGCCAGACAGTAATGCCAATGGATTTGAATCTGGAGAAGTTCGTATTTTTCAGTTTCAAGGTGCTAATTGGGTTCCACTAGGCGCAAGTATTATTGGAGATGCATGGGGAGATCATTCTGGGTATGCTATTAGTCTTAGCAAGGATGGAAATCGACTTGCTATTGGAGCGCCAGATAACCATGTAGTAGAAGGTGAAGGTAGTAATCATGGTCAAGTACGTATTTATGAAAATCAAAATGACAACTGGGTACAATTAGGCAATGATATTATTGGTGAAAACCCTGAAGACAATTCGGGATTTGCCGTAAGCCTTAACGAAGATGGAAGTATTGTTTCTATAGGTGCACCAAACAACACCAATACCATACAAGGTGCTGGCCACGTAAGAGTTTATAATTATGATGCTAACAATTGGGTACAGATAGGAGAAGATATTGACGGTACAACATTGAACGATAAATTTGGAGGAGCTGTAAGTTTAAACAACCAAGGTAATATTCTCGCTGTTGGTGCACATGATCATAACGGAATTGGTCAGGTTCGTATTTTTGAAAATATAACCAATACATGGGTGCAAATAGGTAATGATATTGATGGTGAAGCTGTAGGTGATGAGTTTGGTATATCGGTAAGTCTTAACGCCAATGGAAATATTCTTGCTGTTGGAGCGCGATATAATAGTGAACTTGCTTCAGATGCTGGTCATACTAAAATCTATAGAAACGCATCTGGTAATTGGCAACAAATAGGTGAAAACATTGATGGAGAGGCCATTCAAGATCGATCTGGTGTATCAGTTAGTCTTAATGCAAATGGTTCTATTGTAGCCATTGGAGCTTATCTTAATGATGATAATGGCAATAATTCTGGACACGTACGTCTATTTTCAAATACTAATATTCTAAATATTGATACTGTTAGTACTAAAAGCCAACTCATTGCTTTTCCTAATCCTACTTCTACCCAATTAAACATTAAATTAGAAAAAACAATCAACCAATCTATAGTACAACTCTTCAATGTTGAAGGCAAATTATTGTATTCAAAAGCGTATGCCAATACAGAAAATATTGCTATTAACATGGCTTCTTTTTCAAATGGCATCTATATTCTAAAAATACATCTAAACGACTCACAAAAAATTTTAAAAGTAATCAAGCAATAAAATGCTACGATTAAGGTAGAACGATAAAAAAATTAAAAGATGAAAAGACATATACTTTTTGTAGTCCTTTTACTTTCAGCACTAGGATATACACAGAACGGGATTAATTATAAAGCACTCATTAAGGATGACCAAGGAAACGTTGTTGCAAACAGTTCTATTGAGATAAAATTCAAAATTTTAGAAAGTGATGCATTAACCAGTGTATATGAAGAAAGCCACACACCAACTACAGATATAAACGGAATTATAATTGTAAACATTGGAGAGGGTTCAATAATCAGCGGAATTTTTGACGATATAAATTGGGGAAGTGATGAGCATTTTTTAAACGTTAAAATGAACACAGGTTCAGGATTTGTAGATATGGGAACGACGCAGTTCTCTGTTGTTCCTTATGCTTTTCATGCAAAAAAGGCAGCAAACGTTAAGGGACTTGAACCAATTGATGAAGGTAATGGTGTTGGTTGGAGGTTAATAGGCAGAAACAGTAGTAATTACGACAGCATAGGCTATAACGCCATAGACTTAAGCTTTGTAGATGATCAAAATCTAGGATTAGGAGCAACAGGAAATTACGCTTTTAGTTTGGGACACAATGGCACAGCATCAGGCGAGCACGCTTTAACTTTTGGCAACCAAAATTATGCCTTAAACGATTATACAATCGCTTTAGGAAATAATAATGTAGTTTCTGGTTTAAATAGTACAGCTATTGGAGGTATTAACCAAGTGAGTGGTGATTATGCATTTGCTGCTGGTTTGCAAAATGTAGCTTCAGAAAATGGCGCAGTCGCTATGGGTATAAATGCATTTGCTACAGCGGAAAATGCCATAGCTATTGGGTTAAATGCTTCTGCTACTTCTGCAGGAGCTATAGCCATAGGTAGAGGGGTTGTGTCATCTGGAGATGCGTCTACTGCACTAGGATATATTACGGAATCATCTGGACAAGGATCTACTGCATTAGGATTTGACACAGAAGCATTTGGGTTTTCTTCACTGGCTGTAGGATTTCGTTCTATAGCTTCTTCAAGTTATTCTACAGCTATGGGAAATGAAACTAAAGCCTCAGGAAGTGCCTCAATAGCCATTGGAAGTAAAACTGAAGCTTCTGATTTTGCTTGCTTAGCGGCAGGAAATAATACTATTGCCTCTGGAAGCAATGCTACAGCAATGGGATCTTGGACTAGAGCTCTAGGTCAAAGATCCACAACATTGGGTTCTTTCACTGAAGCTTCTGATTTTGCATCTTTAGCAATGGGCAACCAAACACTTGCCTCTGGAGATAGTTCGGTAGCAATGGGTTATTTTTCTATAGCTTCAGGAGATTACTCTACTGCTATTGGAATTAATACAATAGCGCAATCATATGCACAAACAGTTCTTGGACGTCATAATATTCCATTTGGTGATTCTGAGAACTGGGTAGATACTAACCCATTGTTTACAATTGGTAATGGAACAGAAGCAAATAAACGGAATGCACTAACTGTTTTAAAAAATGGAAATGTAGGTATAGGCACACATACGCCACAAGAACTATTACATATCTCTGGTGGTCGTTTACGGATTGGCGACGAAATCATCGAAGACGGAGGAAACGATGTTTTGGCATTTGGTTCTAGTTTAGTACCCACTGTTGATGAAGGAGACCGTTTAGGAGGTCCAAATCGAAGATGGTTTGATGTCTATGCAGCAAATGGAATGATTCAAACTTCAGACAGAAGAAGTAAAACCAACATCGCAAATTTAAACTATGGTTTAGCCGAAGTCTTAAAAATGCAACCTGTAAGCTTTAATTGGAAAAACAAGAACAATCCAGACACCAAGTTAGGACTCATTGCTCAAGACCTTCAGGTATTAGTCCCAGAAGTCGTTCACGCACATATTTGGGAAAAAGATAAAGAGTCTGGAACATTAATTAAAAAAGAACTAGATCGATTAGGCGTGTATTATTCAGATTTAGTTCCTGTTCTTATTAACGCTATTAAAGAACTGAAACGGGAAAATGATACTCTTAAGAAAAATATCCAACAAAAAGATACGTCTCTCAATGATTTAACCGAAAGAGTAAAAAGCATAGAACAACTACTTAAATCGTAATTACCATGAAAACGAAACTCGCACTATTAACACTATTAATTTCAATAGTTGCTGTAGCACAAAACGGCATAAATTATAAAGCATTGATCAAGGATGATTCAGGAAACATAATTGCGAATAGTTCTATTAATATTCAATTCTCAATTTTAGAAAGCGATACGCAAACCAATGTGTACGAAGAAACACATGCAGCAACTACAGACGCTAACGGAATCATTATTGTAAATATCGGAGAAGGCAACATTATAAGCGGAATTTTTAATGACATAAATTGGGGAGAATACACTCATTTTTTAAACGTTAAGATTAATACAGGTATAGGATTTGTAGATATGGGCACCACACAATTTTCTGCTGTACCTTATGCTTTTCATGCACAAGTTGCAGAAAACATCAATGGACTTGAAACTATTGATGAAGGTAATGGTATAGGCTGGAGATTGGTTGGTAAAAACCCAGACAACTATGGCGATGTTGGTTTAAATGCTGTCGATTTAAGTGGTAATCCTACAGCATCAACAGTAAGAGGTGCAACTGGGCCATATTCCACAGCGTTAGGGTTTGGTACAACTGCATCTGCAATTTATTCCACAGCAATAGGTCGTCAATCAACAGCATCCGGAAGTTCTTCCACAGCAATGGGAGGTCAAACAACGGCATCGGGACCTTATTCTACAGCGATGGGAAATGGGTCTGAAGCATCAGGATCTTCTTCTACTGCATTGGGAAATAGCACAACAGCCTCAGGGAATTTTTCCACGGCGATGGGATTTAATACAACAGCATCAAGCACATATTCCACAGCAATGGGCCATTATACTTCAGCAATGGGCTTAATTTCCACAGCAATGGGAAATAATACAACAGCACCTTCTTTTGCAGAAACCGTAATTGGTACGTATAATACAAATTATACGCCTAATGCTTCTCTTACATGGAATTCTGCCGATCGCTTATTTGTAATTGGTAATGGAGAATCTGGTTCGCGGTCTAACGCCATGGTAGTTTTAAAAAATGGTAACACAGGTATTGGAGCAAGTAACCCTCAAGAACTTTTGCATATTAATGGTGGTCGTTTACGTATTGGCAACGAAACCATTGAAGACGGAGGAAGCGATATTTTAGGGTTTAGTTCTAGTTTAGTTCCAACCGAAGATGAAGTAGATCGTCTTGGTGGCCCAAACAGAAGGTGGTTAGATGTATATGCAGCAAATGGAATGATTCAAACTTCAGACAGAAGAAGTAAAACCAACATCGCAAATTTAAACTATGGTTTAGCCGAAGTCTTAAAAATGCAACCTGTAAGCTTTAACTGGAAAAACAAGAACAATCCAGACACCAAGTTAGGACTCATTGCTCAAGACCTTAAGGTATTGGTCCCAGAGGTCGTTCAGGCACATATCTGGGAAAAAGATGAAGTCTCTGGAGTATTATCCAAAAAAGAACTAGATCGATTAGGCGTGTATTATTCAGATTTAGTACCTGTACTTATCAATGCTATAAAAGAACAACAAGCACTAATTAATGCTTTAAAATTAAGCTTAGACCAACAAAAAAGTACAATAACTAACCAAGAAAACATCGGTTTGGATCAAGCTAAGGCGTTAGAATCTCTTTTAAATAGAGTCAATATTTTAGAACAAACAAATAATCAATAAGCAGAAATTATGAAAACATTAAAAATAGTTGCCATTGCTTTCCTTTCAATACTATCCTTCTCTTGTAGTAATGATGATGATTCTTCAAATAATACATTACCTACAACTTTAAACTTACTCACTTCTGGTACATGGTACTTCGAGTCAAAATCGCAGGAAAGTTATACAACATGTGAAACAGAAAGCACTAATAATTTTATGGTTGATGGAAGTACCATCATTGAAGACATTGAAGAAAGTATGGATGGTTGTGAGTTAGATGAAACCATCAACACCAATTATATATTAGACGCATCAACAATTACTATTAACTTCACTGATGATAATATTTTTGGTATTGTTACCTGCGATGCCTCCTTACAAACATTAATCATAAGAGAAAATGGAGTGCGTTTTATTATGCAGAATAAAGCACAAGGATAAATAGAACAAAGAAAAAGATTTTATGCAAAAAATTATTTACTACGTGGCAAGTTCACTTGACGGATTCATTGCTGGAAAAAATGACGATATAAGTCAGTTTATATTAAAAGGAAAAGGTGTTGAAAAATATAGAGCAGATCTTTTAAATTTTGAAACCGTCATTATGGGAAGAAGGACTTATGAGTTTGGTTTTCAATACGGACTTCAACCAGGGCAACCTGCCTATCCCCATATGGAACATTTTATTTTTTCAGATACATTGAAAATCGAAAATTTAGCTGACTCTGTTCATATTGAAAAAAGATCCTTAGACCGAGTTAAAGACATCAAAGCAAATTCTAAAACAGATATTTACCTGTGTGGAGGCGGTGAATTTGCAGGTTGGTTACTCAACCATGGACTAATTGACCAACTTAAACTGAAACTAAATCCCATAATTTTAGAAGATGGCATCAAACTATTTGGTAACTCAAGCAATAACACAAAATGGAATTTAATCAAAAACGAATCTTTTGAAGATGGACTTAAAATATTGACTTATAATAAGCAAAAGCACTAACCGCTATCAGCTCTTTAGTTAATAGAGCTTTATAAACTGTTTTGCTAAAAGCATACTTTCCTACTAAGCTATTATCTCTTAAGAATTAAAAATTCACTTCTTTATTACAAACCAAAAAGTGTTTGTTCTATTAAAGTGACAAGTGACCATACAAATTATTTAAAATTAAAAAGCCCAAAATCATGAATAATAAGCAAAATTCACCGAACACATTAGATGAAATTAAAGCCATAAGTTTTTTTTCAACATCACTTTATCATAAAAATTCGGTAGAAGAAGTCCTTTGGGACATTACCAAAAACGTCATCCAGCAATTAGGGTTTGTAGATTGCGTTATCTATGTTTTTGATAAAGAAAAAGGTGTATTACACCAAAAAGCGGCATACGGACAAAAAAACCCTTATGAAGAGGTCATTTATAATCAATTAGAAATCCTTCTGGGTAACGGTATTGTAGGCAGTGTCGCTAAAACTAAAAAGCCCGAACTTATTCCAAATACAAAATATGATAGACGCTATATTATAGACGACGAGGAACGATCTTCTGAAATCTGCATCCCAATAGTAATGGACGATACGCTTTTTGGAGTTATTGATTCTGAACATCCTGAAGCGAATTTCTTTAATCAAAAACACTTACATCTGCTTACCATAATTGCCACTTTATGTGCACAAAAAATAAAAGAAATTCAGACTAAAACACGTAAGCCTTTTACACGCGCTAATCACTATTTTAAAAAATTGGAAAGCCTAATGCAATTCAGAAAGATCTATAGAAATCCGTGTTTAACACTTTCTTCAACTGCTGAAGATTTAGGGATTTCGGCTTGCTATCTTTCCAGTATGATAAACAATTTATTGAATAAGAGTTTTATCGATTTTATAAACGAATACCGCATAGAGGATGTAAAAAACAATCTTCATTCCGAAGAATTTTCGGGTTACACCATCGTTTCTGTAGGTTTAGAAGCCGGATTTAACTCAAAATCCGCTTTTTATTCGGCTTTTAAAAAACATACAGGTCTAACACCAATGGCTTATAAAAGTCAATCGGTTTTAAGGTGTCGTCATTCATAATGTACTTAATGGTTCTAACCAAAGCGTGTTGAATATGAGTTGTTCGATTCAAATTTTTATCGTTTAACGGAATTCCTTCACATAGTGTTCGCTATTTACTTGACCACCAATGGGTTGATTATTAAACCTATGTGTATAGATTATAGTTTTCAATGAAGTGAGAAGTGAGGGGTAAAAGGTTAAAACTAAATAACATAAAAAGGTTGTCCTAATTCTTTAAGACTCAAATATTCAGGACATTACTCTTTTAATTAGGTACTAAGTTTGGATTATTAATCATATAAAATTAAATGTTATGAAATTTAAAACAAATTTAATAAGACCTATTTTACGTATGTTGTTCATATCCCTTCTTTTTTTCAGCTGCTCGCCTGAAGATGGAAACGATGGAATAGATGGAATTGACGGCATTGATGGTACAGATGGTGCTGATGGTGCTGATGGTGCTGATGGCGAAACCGGAACTGCCAATGTTATTTACTCAGATTGGATCGCTTCAGATTTTCCGGATACTATCAATAACAATTTTGATCAATGGGAAATGTATGCACCAGAGCTTACGCAAGAAATTCACGATACAGGTGCCATACTAGTTTACGCCCGAGTTGGTACTTTTATATATTCAATTCCAACTTCATTTTTTGGCACAACTCAAGAGAAGTGGAGTTTTAGGCTATTGGATATTAATGATACGCTTATCGCTATTCGGGTGCAATCAATTGACGAAAGTAACATTGGAACACCTTTTTTGAATGGCGATTTTAGATATGTCATCATTCCTGGAGGAACTTCCGCAAGTGCCAGACCTGCAAATGGCTCATCTCAAGTGGACTATTCTAGCATGTCCTATGAAGAAATCACATCCCTTTTTAACATCCCTGATTAATCGTTATAGTCCTAACCTTTTTTTCACACTAAAGTCAAAACTTAAAAAACAATCTTATGAAAACAATGAATTTTAAAACCAATTTAACGAAACACCTTCTAGGTATGCTATTTATCTCTATTCTCTTTATGGGATGTTCACCCGAAGATGGTAGAAATGGCACAGATGGTATTGATGGTGCTAATGGCGAAACCGGAACTGCCAATGTTATATATTCTGATTGGATTGATTCCGAATTTGATGACAACATAATTGCCACAGGCGGAGGTTTTTATGTGGATGCGCCCAATGTAACACAAGCCATTATAGACACTGGTATTGTTTTAGGATTTGCTAAAAACATTCCACTTGCGGGTACCCCAAGCATTTTTCAACTACCATTAATCAATGACCAAAATCAATATTCTGTTATTGTTCAGAACCCTGGCACATTAAGATTTAATGCCTCATCCATAGATGGTACATCTGTAGGAACCACTGTATATGAAGCGTATAGGTATGTTATTATTCCTGGTGGAAATCCTATCAGTAGTAATCGCAGTAGTAATTCGGCAACTACAGATTCAAAATCTGCAACATTAGATTATACAAAAATGTCCTACAAAGAGATTAAAGCTCTTTTTAATATCCCTGATTAATAGCTGTAGCCCTTAATATTTTTTATTAATGTTAGGGCTACTTTTTTTTAATAAACAAAACTCGTTATGAAGAAAACCATATTGTTAATAACAATTCTGTTGCTACCATTACTACTAATTGCACAACAACAGACAACTACAATAAAAGTAAGTGCTCGTTCTGTTCTTATAGATTCTTCCCCAGAGTTTAAAGCTACGGTAGCATTAAGTAGTAGTTACTCAAGCCTTCCTGCTGAAATGACAACTCTTGAAATTCTGAAAAAAAAGTATAAAAGTGCACTTAAAGCCAATGATATTTCTTGGAGCAACCTGAAAAAAGATTCCAATGGTTTTGGATATGAAAGTATGGGATATGGTAAAGATGGTATTATATATGAATACCGAACCAAATCAGTGGAAAAAATGAAAAAATTCCTCAAAACTAAATCATTAGGAATGCAGATGATAAACTACTCCTCTATTATTACTATTGACGAAGAAGAAGTTGCGAAATTATCTGAAACAGCTTTGGCAAGTGCTAAAGCAAGGGCCATAATTATTGCAGCAGCTATGGGTAAAGAGCTCGGAGATATAAAGGAAATAGAAGATTTAAATAATCGTTATGGTGAAGAAGTTGAAAGCTCAATATACTACGATAGACCTATCGGTGAGTATTTTTATATGATTAATGTGATATTTACGGTAAAGTGATATACCATAAAAACTTATTAAAACGTCAGCCTTATAAAAAACACTTATAAATGAAGAAATTAACACTCATAACCTCACTAATATATCTTGGGTTCTGTAGTTGTTCTGATTCTCATAACTCAAATCTGTTGGACAGTGATAATTTTAATACTAGAGAAGAAAGAATTGAGTGTCTAAAATATGAAATTAAAGCAAAAAGTGATTTTGATAATGCAGAATTTGAATTGTTTAATATAAACGGTTTTACTAATAGTAGGCCAACATCTATTCCAGGAGCATCTTCTTGGGATTATAAATTTGTTATTAGAGTTAAATCTTCTGACATAGACAAATGGACTGAAGGAATGCTAAAAACACAACCGACGAATTATGATATTAGTTGGACGAAAGCCATTGTTGAAAAAAGAGCTAGTGTTTGGCAAACAATTAGTCAACCTGAGTTTTTTAAACGTAAAACGGCTAATGTAATGGTAATTATATTTAGAAATGAAGGCATTATCTATAAACGTGTGATTGCTAATTAAAAAACTGGCTTTGTTAATCTAAAAAATTAGCGTCAGGAACTACTACTCTTTAAACACAAACCGTTTAACTATTAAAAAAGGAATTATGACACATAAAACAATTATCTTTATTTTAGTAACAACTTTCACTTCATTAATAAATATAAATGCACAAAATTCTGTAGATGACATACCTCACGAGTTTTTTCACATTTTTAAAACAGAGCCTATGGAAGCATTGGACTATGCCTATTCCACTAATCGTTGGATGTTAAAACAAGTAAACAGAATTGAAATTTTAAAAAATGAATTAAAAGAAATATTACTACTTGTCGGAGATTATCATGGTTTTGAAATTATAACGAAAAAAAGTATAGGAAAGAATTTAAAACTCCTTAGTTATATGGTAAGGTACGACCGTCAGCCAGTGAGATTTACATTTGTCTTATATAAATTAAAAGATACTTGGCGAATTCAAGATATAGTTTATAATCTTGATTTAACGGGTGAAATCATAGAATCAGCAAAAATAGACCGAAATTGAAACATCGCATTACGTTTTATAATAATGTAAAGTAGATCTTTTCACGTAATGCTTATAGATACGCAAATCGTTGTGTCAAGACACGAAAAAACGTTTATTTACGAAATTAGGATCAGTGGCAATCAATGATCTTAAATTACTACCGTATTTAATTAGCATGAATAAACGCGAAATAGTGATTACCAGATTAAAGCAAGAGCCATTAAAATCTATTTTAATAACAAAATGGTGGATACAATTAGAGATGGATAAACTAAATTTTTTAAAGTCGATTCTGATAAAAATAAAATTTACGCAAAAATAGATTGGTGTAAAACAACACCTCTAAAAAGCATTACTAAAGAAAACGAAACAACACTATTAGAATTGGGCTCAAATGTATCTGGGTGGAAACTATTATTAGGAATTTATTCTTCTGAATATTTATATTTAAGAGAGAAAAAAGGATAGTATCTCTTTCTTAAAAAATTCAATAAAGAAGACTATTCAAATTTTCGGCTATCTAAAGCGAATTTAGCCAAACTCAATAATACCAATTAGTAATTGAATGATTTCTAACAGATAAAAAACATTACTTTTTTAATTGATTACAAAAAAAGCTTCAAAGAGGGTAAACTCTATGAAGCTTTTTTATTTGTGGTCCCACTTGGGCTCGAACCAAGGACCACCTGATTATGAGTCAGGTGCTCTAACCAACTGAGCTATGGGACCCATTAACATTGCTGTTAATTTTATCTCTTATTTAAAAGAGTCTGCAATATTACTACATATTTTAAAACTGTCAAAGAATTTTTAACCCTTTATATCTTGACATAGCTCAATTAAAACTCCATTCGTCGATTTTGGATGTAAAAAAGCAATCAACTTATTGTCGGCTCCTTGCTTTGGTTTTTTATGAATCATGGTAAAACCTTCTGCCGTTAAGCGTTGTATTTCCGCTTCAATATCATCAACGGCAAAGGCAATATGATGCATGCCTTCTCCCTTTTTTTCAATGAATTTGGCTATTGGACTCGCTTCATTAGTAGCCTGAAGCAATTCAATTTTATTAGGGCCGCATTTAAAAAAGGAGGTTTTTACACCTTCACTTTCTACATCTTCAATCTTATAATGGTCTTCACCAAATAAGGCTTTAAAAAGCGTATTAGATTTTTCTATATCCTTTACAGCAATGCCTATATGTTCTATTTTTTTCATCTAAAAATTTGATTCAGTTTCCGCAAAAGCAGAAATCTCATTAATAATTTACACTCAAAAATAAGATAATCCTTAAATAACCTCTACTTTTGCAGATGATTAGTTATAATAATCATCATGGAAGAATTTACACAAAGACAAAAAAAAATAGGAGGCATCCTACAGCAGGACTTAGCAGAAGTATTACAAAAAGCAGCTACTGATGGCGGTTTACGTGGTGTTATCATCTCTGTTAGTAAAGTAAATGTAACTACAGATCTGTCTATGGCTAAGGTATATCTTAGTATTTTTCCGAATAAGGAAGCAGAAGCATTATTAGAAGGAATTAAGTCTAATAAACCGCTTATTAGACACGAATTATCTCAGCGTACACGTCATCAATTAAGACGTATGCCACAATTAGAATTTTTTATAGACGATTCTTTAGAATATATTGATGGCATTGAACGTTCTCTAAAAGGAGAAGATAACCCATTAGAAAATCCAGATTTACTAGGTAAGCGTAAAAAATCTTAAGTGAATTTCCCTTTATATATAGCAAAACGATATCTGTTTTCTAAAAGCAGTAATAATGCTATTAATATAATGACTTTAATTGCTTCTGGTGGAGTTATTGTTGCTTCAGCAGCACTTTTTATTGTACTCTCAGTTTTTTCAGGATTAAAAGATTTTAGTCTTAAATTCTCTTCTTTCGTAGATCCAGATTTAAAATTAATACCCTCTGAAGGTAAATCTTTCATATGGACAGAAAATGATAAAGCAACCCTTTTAAAAATTGAAGGCGTCGCCAATTATTCTGAAATTATAGAAGAACGTATTATTATTAGATCCGAAAATAAAAATCTTATTGCGACCCTAAAAGGAGTAGATAAAAACTACCTAAATGTTACCAACATTGAAGCAATGGTAACTAAAGGTAAATGGCTTACACCTGAAAGTAATGATGTGGTTTCTGGCTCGGGAATCTCTGACAATTTATCTTTTGGTGTTTTTGATTTCTTAAAACCATTGTCTTTATATGTACCAAAAGTAGGAAAGGGACAAGCTAGCTCTATAAAAGGGTATTACAATTCTGTTTTTGTAAATAATGTTGGCTTATTTACAATTAACGAAGAGTTAAGTAATAATTATATATTTTCAAATATTGAACTCGCTAAGCAATTGTTGAGTTATAACGAAGGACAATTGAGTGCTTTAGAACTTAAATTAAAACCTGATGCCGATGAAGATGCTATTAGAGATCAACTTGAAGCATCCTATGGAAATAAGTTTAACATTAAAAATAGAGCAGAACTCAATGATGCATTATTTAAAATGTTGAATACTGAAAACCTTGCGATCTACCTCATCTTCACTTTAGTAATTATCATTTCACTATTCAATGTTATTGGTGCTATTATTATGATGGTTTTAGATAAAAAGAAATCAATTAATACCTTATTTTATTTAGGAACAGAAACCAAAGCCATAAAATCCATTTTCTTTTTACAAGGCAGTTTAATGACAATTGTAAGCGGTATAATTGGTATAGTGATAGGATTAGCTGTTGTATTTATTCAGCAATCTTTTGAATTAATAATGCTTACTCCAGATTTAGCCTACCCTGTTAAGTTTAACTTTTTTAATGTGTTAATTGTCTTTGCAACGATTTTTGCTTTAGGAATTATAGCCTCTAGAATTGCGTCACAACGTATCACTCCTAGTTTAATTAAAAGTTAGGTAAAACTCGTATATAAAAGACCAAAAAAACAGAGTAATAATTACGGCTACTTTTTTAAAGTTAGCTTTTCGTTAGTAGCACTTCTACTCTACTCAAACTGATAATCTGGGAAAGCAGCTAACACTTCATCAAAGGCTGCAAATACAGCTGCAGAATCATCACTAGTTACCATTTTCATTCGGTATTCTTTAAAGTGTGGAATGCCTTTAAAGTAATTGGTATAATGCCGTCTCGTTTCAAAAACACCTAGAGTTTCACCTTTCCAATCTATTGCCATTTGAAGATGTCTTCTGGCTGCATCAACACGTTCAGCCAAAGAAATTGGTGCTAAGTGTTCTCCCGTTTCAAAAAAGTGTTTTACCTGTTTAAAAAACCAAGGATTTCCAATAGTTGCTCGTCCTATCATTGCTCCATCTAAACCATAAGAATCTCTCATTTCCATTGCTTTTTCAGGAGAGGTAATATCTCCATTTCCAAACACAGGAATATGCATTCTAGGGTTATTCTTAACTTCAGCAATAGGTTTCCAATCGGCTTCACCTTTATACATTTGCGCTCTAGTTCTACCGTGTATTGCAATAGCTTTACAACCTACATCTTGCAAACGCTCTGCTACCTCAACAATTTTTATAGAGTCATGATCCCAACCTAATCTGGTTTTTACAGTAACTGGTAAATTGGTGCGTTTTACCATTTCGGCGGTCAGTTGTTCCATTAAGCAGATATCCTTTAAAATACCAGCTCCTGCACCTTTTGAGACTACCTTTTTAACCGGACAACCAAAATTAATGTCAATAATATCTGGATTCGATTTTTCGACAATATCAATAGTCTGTAACATGCTTTCCATATTGGCTCCAAAAATTTGAATACCAACAGGACGTTCCTTTTCATAGATATCTAATTTCATAACGCTTTTTGCTGCATTACGAATTAATCCTTCACTAGACACAAACTCGGTATACACCACATCTGCTCCTTGTTCTTTACAAAGTGCCCTAAACGGTGGATCGCTTACATCTTCCATAGGTGCTAAAAGCAATGGAAAATCTGGTAATTCTATGTCGCCTATTTTAACCAAGAGTTCTAATTTTGGTGCAAAATTAAGGTTTTTATTCATTAGTTTCTTAAAATGTATATTTACACCAAAATCTTAATATGAAAAAGAGCCTGCTTTTACCTTTTATAGCTTTTATATTACTTTCAAACTGTAGTGTTATAGACGAGTTAACTAAATTTGATTTAGATTATCAAACTAATTTTTCTGTTGCTTCAACAACATTAATAAACACTCCTTTTAATCTTTTTACTCCAGATATTACAACGGATTCTGAATCTTCATTTGAAATTAACAACACACATAAAGACTTAATTGAAAGTATTAAACTAAAGCGAATAAAACTTACAATTAATTCTCCAGACGATGGTAATTTTAATTTTTTGAAGGAAATTCATGTATATATTGAGGCAGAAGATATTGATGAAGTTGAAATTGCAAATATCTATGATTTAGAAAACACAAATTCAAGCACTCTAGAATTGGATATTCTAGGCGAAGAATTAAAAGCATACATTAAAAAAGATAATTTTACTCTGCGTGTTAGAACTGTTACAGATGAAACCATTAACGAAACACACGATATTACAATAGACACAACATTTAGAGTAGATGCCGAAATATTAGGTGTTTAATGCTTTATGATTTTAGAACGATCTAACGTTTTATAAGACAAAAAAAGCCTTTACAAATTGTAAAGGCTTTTTTTATTATTTTATGATGTAACTTAATCGAATGTCATAGGTAATTTAAACTGTCCTTCAGTGATTTCTATAACATCAGTTGGATTTTCTGTATTATATAATTTTAAAGAGAAGTTTCCTTCTAGCAACTGACTTATTTCTATGGTTTGTGCACCAAAAGTTACGTTAGTATTTGTAGAGCTTGTAATTTCAAAATTACTTCCGCTTTGATCTCCACCTAAGGTTGAGTACCATTCTTCTACTGTAGAATCTGGAGAATAAGACACACTTACATCTCCTGTAGAACCATTTACTACATTATCGCTTATAGCATAATCATAAGAACTTACAGGAAAAGCATCGTTGAACATTTGTGCTGCAGAATCTTCTGATCCACATAAATACATACGAATGAAATCAAAACTCATATTTGGTCTTGCTTCATTATCAAAATTAGGATAAACACCTATAGCGTAATTTAACCCACCATTATCTGGATAGTAAGCACAAGTTGTTGTAATTGAGTTTCCAGAGAACAACAATGAGTAATCTAATGTTGTTGCCGTTTCTTTTTGTCCGTATACAAATGGTTCACCATTTATCTTTCCAGAAATAAAATATAAATAATCATCATTATTTACATCTGATTCTGAACTCGAATCGTCACTGCTACAAGCAGAAAACATAATAGTAGCTAATAAAAGTGTTAAAATTGATAGTTTTTTCAAAGTAGAATTGTTTTTAGGTTGGGAGTAAAAGTACGCTATCTTTATTAAAAACCTAATTTATACTAAATTAACTAATATTATACTCTCCTTTACTTTTGTGTATAATTTACAATTCTATCAATGCTGTATATATGGCATGGTTAGAGTTATTAGTAAAACAAATGCTTCGTAGGCCTCCTAAAACTGTACTTTAGTATCAATTGTTTCCTCTCCACGTTTTACCGTAATAGCAGCTTCATCTCCATTATCAAAAACAGATAAAGCACGCATATAACTCATCATATCAGTAATAGTACTATCTCCTAGTTTAAGGACGACATCACCTTTTTGTAAACCAGCAGCAAATGCAGGTGTATCCTCTCGAGTACCATCTATTCGCATCCCTTTGCCGTCGTATAGGTAATCTGGTACAACTCCTAAACCTACTTTAAAACGCGGTGTTTCTTCACTTTCATTCTTTGTTTTTCGGAACGCCAATTCTCCGTTATCATCTAAATCTGCTATAATATTGTAGATATAATCAGAAATTAAATTCATGCCTTCATAATTCAACTTTTCGGCATCATCACCTGGTTTGTGATAATCTTCATGTTGTCCTGTAAAGAAATGTAATACAGGAATATCAATTAAATAGAAAGACGTATGATCACTTGGACCTACTCCACTTTCGTTTTCAACCAATTTAAATTTATCATTATTAGATTTTAATGTTTGTTTAAACATAGGAGACGTTCCTGTACCGTAAACAGCCAAAGTACTATCGGCTTTCATTCTGCCAACCATGTCCATATTTATCATGTAATTGATAGATGCTGCATCAATAGTTGGGTTTTTGGAAAAATAATTAGAGCCTAATAATCCCATTTCTTCACCCGAAAATGCTAGAAACAAGTAGTTGTTTTTATCTTTAATTTTAGACTGGTCATTTTTTACTTTTAATCTACTCGCTAAATTTAGCATCACTGCTACTCCACTCGCATTATCATCTGCTCCATTATGTACGGCTTTATCTTCACCTCGATATAAAGAGCCTTCTCCTCCAAAACCTAGGTGGTCGTAATGCGCACCAATAACCACTGTTGTTTTCGCATTGTTATCTATAAAGCCAACGACGTTGTGGCCCGTTATTGTACTGTCTGCATTTGTTGTAAATTCTACTTCGCTATGTGGATCTGTTTTAGGCTTAAAAGAAAACGATTGTAAAAAACCATCTGTTCCTTTTGGTTGCACTCCAATTTCTTTAAAACGCTTAATAAGATATTCTGATGCTAAAACTTCTCCTTCTGTGCCTGTTTGACGACCTTCTAATTTATCGTCAGCTAAAAATGTAACATCGTCTTTAATATTATTTTCAGCAACCTTAGGTTCGTTTTTACAGGATATAAATCCCGCTAATGCTAATAAAATTAGTGCTTTTTTCATTTCGAAATATCGTTTTAATTTTCTTTAAAAATGTGTTTTATCATAAAATACAGGATTTATTAATCCGCAATATTTCGTGCTTTATTTCATCTTTAAATCTTACTTTTGCACAAAATTAGGCATTAAAAGTCACTTATTATAATTCTTTATTATGAACAGAATCGTCACAATTTTAATTCTACTCCTTACTCTTTCTTCTTGTAAAAATGAGACCAATACAACAACCGAAGCGACTTCTGGTGCTACTAAAACATACGATTCTTTAATCTATCCTGAAGAAACCCATTTTAAGTCTTTAAGACAGGTGACTTATGGTGGAGATAATGCTGAAGCGTATTGGAGTTTTGACGATAAACAACTCGTGTTTCAATCTAATAATACCAAATGGGGAGTTGAATGTGACCAAATGTTTATCATGGATGCCAACCAAACATTTACAGATAGTATTGCTCCTCCTATGGTAAGTACAGGAAAAGGAAGAACTACTTGTTCTTATTTTATGCCAGATAACAAACATATTATTTATGCTTCTACGCATCTTGGAGATGAAGCATGTCCTGAAACTCCACTAAGAAAAAATGGAAAATACATTTGGCCTATTTACGATAGCTACGATATTTTTGTAGCCGACTTAGAAGGTAATATTGTAAAACAATTAACTAACGAAGTAGGTTACGATGCAGAACCAACCGTGTCTCCAAAAGGTGATAAAATTGTGTTTACGTCTACACGAAGTGGCGATTTAGAATTATATACCATGAATATTGATGGTAGCGATGTAAAACAAATTACTAACGAATTAGGTTACGATGGTGGAGCCTTCTTTTCTCCAGATGGTACAAAATTAATCTTCCGTTCTTCGCGTCCTAAAACGGAAGAAGAAATTAAAAACTATAAAGATTTATTGGCTGAAGGTTTAGTTGAACCAACCGATATGGAATTGTATATCTGTAATGCAGATGGCTCTGATTTACGCCAATTAACAGATTTAGGTAACGCCAATTGGAGTCCGTTTTTTCACCCTTCTGGTGAGAAAGTATTGTTCTCTTCTAATTTTGAATCTGAACGTGGATTTCCTTTCAATTTGTATTTAATTGATATTGATGGCAAGAATTTAAAGCGTGTTACACACAGTGAAACCTTTGATGCATTTCCAGTATTTTCTAATGATGGGAAATACTTAGTCTTTTCTTCTAATAGAAATAATGGAGGTGGTAGAGACACCAACTTGTTTATTGCAGAATGGCAAGATTAATTTAAATCTTTAAGTCGCTTACGTTCGTCTAGTTCTTCTTGATCTGGATCTGGTTCATTGGTCTTTAATTTCGTATTTCCAAAATTATAACGGAAACCTAATTTAATATACCTATTATCATAATCTACAAAGCTAGAGTTTAATTGGTTGAGATAATCTGTTGACGTTTCTTGGTCTTGTAGATTGAAAAAATCTTCTACAGACAATGAGATAACTCCCCTTTTCTTTAAAATAGATTTTGAAACACTTAACTCAGAAACTAAACGATCTTCAACAGATTGAAATTGTTGCAAGTTTTTACCCACCCAAGTAAAGGTTAAACTCGCATTTAAACTCTGGTCTTTTAAAAAAGAGAAACTATTGTGTAAAATACTGTAGTTAGACCATTGATCTTGTTTTACAAAATCGTCTCCAAAATTTGCTTCTTCAGAAATATTATAAAAAGAGGTTACAAAATAGAGGTTCCAAGTACTGGTTGGATAATAGTCAAAAACAAAATCAAATCCATATTCTACTTTTTTATCTAGGTTTATGGGAGTAAAAGCAATTTCATTGGTTTGGTTATTTTGACGAGGTAGCTCTACAATATCACCATCGTAATTCATATAATAAGCTTCAACAGTAAAATGCTCTAAAAAATTAGTCCCTATTTTATAATGATCTCTATAGGTTGGTACTAAATTAGGATTACCCAATACAACGGTATTCTCGTTTAAGAAAAATGTAAACGGGTTTAAATCTGTATAACTTGGTCTTGTTATACTGCGTTTGTACGTTGCATATACACTAGTTTCTTCTAAAATTTGATGAGATAAACTTACGTTAGGAAACCAATCTAAATAATCTTGCGTATTGGTTTCTCCCAATGTAAGCGACTCGCCTTCAATATAACTTTGTTCTACTCTAAGACCAAGACTTAATTCCCATTTATTCCAAGATTTAATATAATTGGAATAGGCAGCAAACACTTTTTCATCATATATAAAGGCATCTGTATTATTAACATCTATGACTTCTGAATTTCCAACTATATCCAATTTTGTAATGTCGCTGTCTGTATTTACATTAGAATATTTTACTCCTGCATCAAAACTAGAAGTCTCATTAATTGGTAAACTATAATCTATTTTTCCTGTTATAATATTGGTGTTTTGATTGGCTATTGAATTAAACTCCGAAGTACCTTCAAATATATTATTAACATCAAACTTATTAGTGAGTACATTTTGGTCGCGCTCATAATCGTAAATGGTATAATGCGCATTAAATGTTAAGTAAGCACTATTTTCAAAAGCGTGGCTAAAGATTACATCTGTACCAATGTTATACTTATTATCTCTAGATAAATTATCTGAGGTAAAGCGTTTTTTATAAACAAAGTCTTCGTCTGTAATATTTGTCTTATTTCTTATTTGATATTTAAAATACGGTGTATATAAACCTGTACTTGTAAGACTCAAGGTGTTTTTATCGTCTATGTAATAATCGAAATTAAGGTTAAGGTTATGTGTTTGAGACCATGTGTTTCTATTAATATTAGATGTCCAGATTTCTTCAATTTCATTTAAATTATCTAAAAAATTAACCGTATCATCTTGATTTCTATTGATTTTGTTTTGAGAATAACTATAGTTTAAATTAAGATTGATTTTGTTGTTTTTAAAATAATGACTCGTTCCTGCGTTATACCGAGGAAAAACACCTTGTGTATAATTTGCTAACACACTTCCTCTGTAGCCTGTTGCCAAGTTTTTACTCATTATAATATTAATTACAGAACCAGAATCTGCATCGTAACTTGCTGGCGGATTTGTAATAACCTCAACTGACTTTATACTATTTGCTGGTGCACTTTCAAGCAACTGTATTAACTCTTCTGAAGTCAATTGTACTTTACGGTTGTTTATATAAACTGTTGCAGGAGAACTTTTAATATTAATACTACCTTCAGATACAATTATTCCTGGCGTACTTTTTAAAACACCAAGCGTAGAACCTTCACTTAATGCGGTGTTTTCGACATTAAAAATTAAGCGGTCTGGTTTGCGTGTAATCGTTGGTTTTTTAGCAATTATGGTAACTTCATCTAAATTTTCGGGAATTTCGATAAGTTGAATTTTCTTTAAATCTAAATGGCCTCTTAAAATGATTCGTTGTGTAAAATCTTCAAAACCAATAAAGCTAATTTTAATGACATATGTGTCTGAAACAAGGTTTTCAATCTTAAAATGTCCAATATCGTCAGTTGATGTTCCTTTTAAAAAAGTGCTGCCATCTTCAGCTAAAACAATCATATTTGCTAGGGCAATAGGATTACTATTTAAATCCATAACCTGTCCCGAAATTGAAAAATCTTGTGCATAAGCCATAAAACATAGTGTATAAAGAAATACACTTAAATAATAACGTAGGCGAACAATCATGAAATAGGTTTATCTTGCAATATATAAATTGTTTTTCACTTTTGATTGCGGTTTTTCCGCAATAGAGCAACCTTTTCTCTTATTTTACAACTGTTTTTATTCTGGTTTTTGATCTCGCAAAGCGCAAGAAATCGATTATATTTTTTCAGTAAAATCTTAATTTTTTAAACTTAAAAAGTATAAAATTCAGCTTCACTTCAGTAATCACTTCGCTAGCCCATAGAATTTATTTAATTTGAAAACTTACAAAATTCAAATGAAAAAATTCATGTACTTTTGCCAATTAGTTATTGCCTTAGAAAAGAGACATGAAAAACATTCGTAATTTTTGCATTATTGCACATATTGACCACGGAAAAAGTACACTAGCAGATCGCTTACTTGATGTTACAGGTTCTGTAACCGCTCGAGAACAACAAGCCCAACTTTTAGATAGTATGGACTTGGAGCGCGAACGCGGTATTACTATCAAATCACACGCCATACAAATGGATTACGTGTATGAAGGAGAAAAATATGTACTCAATCTTATTGATACTCCTGGCCATGTAGATTTTTCTTACGAAGTTTCTAGATCTATTGCTGCATGTGAAGGTGCTTTGTTAATTGTAGATGCTGCGCAAAGCATACAAGCACAAACTATTTCTAATTTATATTTGGCTTTAGAGAATGATTTAGAAATTATTCCAGTCTTAAATAAAGTAGATTTACCAAGTGCAAATCCTGAAGAAGTTACTGATGATATTGTTGATCTTTTAGGTTGTGATCCGGAAGAAGTTATTCATGCTAGTGGAAAAACAGGTTTTGGTGTCGAAAATATTTTAAAAGCAATTATAGAACGTATTCCTGCTCCAAAAGGCAATGTAGATGAACCGCTTCAAGCCTTAATTTTTGATTCCGTTTACAACACATTTAGAGGTATTGAAACCTATTTTAGAGTGTTTAATGGTGAAATTAAAAAAGGACAAAAAATTAAATTCGTTGCCACAGATAAAGAATATTATGCAGATGAAGTTGGTACTTTAAAATTAAACCAAGTCCCAAAACAAAGTGTAAAAGCGGGCGATGTTGGCTATTTAATTACAGGAATAAAAACCGCAAAAGAAGTAAAAGTTGGTGATACTATTACGGATTTTAATAATCCAACAACCAATATTATTGAAGGTTTTGAAGACGTAAAACCAATGGTTTTTGCAGGTATATATCCTGTAGATACAGAAGATTACGAAGAGTTGAGAAACTCTATGGAAAAACTACAGCTTAATGATGCTTCCTTAGTGTTTCAACCAGAAAGTTCTGCTGCTTTAGGTTTTGGTTTCCGTTGTGGATTTTTAGGCATGTTACACATGGAAATTATACAAGAACGTTTAGAGCGTGAATTTGATATGACTGTAATTACTACAGTTCCTAACGTATCTTATCATGCCTATACAAACAAAAATCCTGATGAGGCTTTTATTGTTAACAATCCTAGTGACTTACCAGAACCAACAACTGTAAATCGTGTTGAAGAACCTTTTATTAAGGCAACAATTATTACTAAATCTGATTTTGTTGGTAACGTAATGAGCTTGTGTATTGAAAAACGTGGTATGATTATTAACCAAACGTACTTAACTACAGAACGTGTTGAGTTAATTTTTGAAATGCCATTAGCAGAGATTGTTTTCGATTTTTATGATCGTTTAAAAACTGTTTCTAAAGGTTATGCTTCTTTTGATTACCATCCAATTGGTATGAAAGTTTCTAAATTAGTAAGATTAGACGTCTTATTAAATGCACAACCTGTTGATGCCCTTTCGGCTTTGATACATGCAGATAACGCGCATAACATTGGTAAAAAGATGTGTGAAAAGTTAAAAGAATTAATACCAAGACAACAATTTGATATTCCTATACAAGCTGCTATTGGTGCAAAGATTATTGCTAGAGAAACTGTAAAAGCATTGCGTAAAGATGTTACCGCAAAATGTTATGGTGGTGATATTTCTCGTAAACGTAAGCTGTTAGAAAAGCAGAAAAAAGGTAAGAAACGTATGAGACAAGTAGGTAATGTAGAAATACCTCAGCAAGCATTTATGGCTGTTTTAAAGCTGAATGATTAAAAATAAAAAGCCGTAATGACATGTCATTACGGCTTTTTATATATTATTAACTGATTAAGAATTAATCACAAGTAGTAATAAGTTCTAATCCTGCAATAAATTCATCAAAAGCTGTTTCAGTGTCTTCACCTTGAACAAAAGCGTTTCCGTTTTCGCCTTCACAAACTTCCATAGCAGGAACTGACTGTCCTAAAATTTCGTAACCATCACAAGTTACACACCCATTATCGTCATTACCTCCATTATCATCATCACTAGAACATGATGTGAATCCGATAGCAGCAATTACAGCAAAAGATAAAATAAATTTTTTCATAATTAAGATTTGATTTTTGTTAAAAATTTTAACAAATATGCACTATTTAAAACATAAACAAAAGTAATTGACAAGTATTTTCAGACCTTTTATGATTGCAATTCCCTATATACTATAAAGTTACACCTACTAAAGCCGTGGAAAACAACTATATAAAGGCTTTATCGCGTTTTAAAAAATTCAAAAAAAATGTTAAAAAACAAATATAATTTTAATAAATACGATCTATTACAGATGAAAATACAAAATAGATTCTGCCTGAACAACCAATACAGCTGGTATACTAAAATATCTAAATCGCTTTTAAAAACGCTATTAGCAGGCTATCTTAATTTATCTATAAGAGCCTTAATTAAGCTTCTTCATTAGCCACTTTTTCTACATCAAAGGGTTTTCCCAGATACACCAACTTAAAATCTTGGCCTATTTCTGGCACTTCCATATTATGAACTGAAATAATATGAAGTTCTCCTTCGTCATCTTTTAAAAACAACGGAATCATATATTTATCCTTACTCGCCATTTCCATAAGGCTTACATAATGTTCCTTATTATCTATTTCTATTTCTTGAATAGCTGGATATTTACGAGTTACCTCAGTTAAATTAATATAATCATCTGTTGGAGAAAACAAACCTTCTTTTGGACTATTCTCTGGACTATTCATTTCGTCAGATGTCACCAACCTATACGATCCATTTTCTCCAAATTCTTTACCAAATTTTTCAATCACATAGGCATTTATATCTGAATTTCCAGTCATTGCCATAATGTAACCAACGTCATTTAATTCAATATTATCCGAAAGCGTATCAGAGTATATATTAGTATTTAAAGCTTCTAGACCTAATTCGTGAGCCTTATCTATATTATTTTGATTGCTATCAATCAATACCACATGTCTTCCGTTAGATTCTAAATAATGCCCTAGTAATCGTGATAATTTTGAAGCTCCAACAATTAAAATACCATTAGATTTTGTTAAGAACACACCAACTAATCGTGCAAATAAACGCGCAGTTGTGGCATTTAATAAAACCGTTCCTAAAACAATCATAAATACTAAAGGTGTAATATATTCTGCACCCTCAACACCTTGTCTCATTAATTTACTTCCAAAAAGTGACGCAATACCTGCGGCAACTATACCACGTGGTCCTACCCAACTTATAAACAGTTTTTCATTAAGATTAAGTTTAGAACCCTGAGTACTTACAAAAACAGCTAAAGGTCTAATTATAAAGACAACAGCAGCAAAAAGAATCGCCGTTTTCCATGTATAAAGCAACAATAAATCATCAATATCAATATTTGCAGCTAAGAGGATAAATAATATAGAAATTAATAATACACTTAGTGATTCTTTAAAATAAAGTAATTCTTTTAAGTTTTCTAACTTACTATTTCCTAACACCATTCCCATAACTACAACAGCTAATAAACCAGACTCGTGTGCAAATAATTCAGATTCTACAAAAACGAGTAATACAGTTGAAAGCGATACGACATTTAACAAATAATGAGGAATCAATTTTTTATTAATTGCAAAAGCCAAGGCATGGGCAAACGTAAAACCAAATGTGGTACCAAATAAAACAATTTTACCAAACTCCATTAAAGCTGTTTTAGTAAAACCACTATCACCACCAACGCTTATAAATTCAAATACCAAAACGGCTACTAAGGCTCCAATAGGATCTATAAGAATACCTTCCCACTTTAAAACGGTAGATACATCTTTTTTAAGAGGAATATTACGTAAAATAGGTGTAATTACTGTTGGTCCTGTGACTATAATAAGGCCTGCAAATAGGAAAGATAAATCCCAACTTAGATTAAAAGTATAACGCGCTACTATACCAGCACCAAAAAACGTAATGGCAGAACCAACGGTAATTAACTTAGTAATTACAGGGCCTACATTCTTTATTTCGGCGCGTTTTAAGGTTAAACCTCCTTCAAATAAAATAATACTTATAGCAAGTGATACAAAATAATAAAGACTATCACCAGGAAATAAACCTTTGGTACCATTCCAAATGGGTTCTATCCATTTAGAACCATCTTCACTTAAAAATTCAGCAGCAATTGGTCCTACTAAAAGTCCGATTAAAATTAAGGGTAAAATTGCTGGTATTTTAAATTTCCAAGCAACCCATTGGGCTAATATTCCAAGAATTATTATTCCGGCTAGTTCTAACATTTATTCTCTTTTTGTGTGAAAATACAAATTCTATTTTTATAGAAAGCTTATCATGAAATTATGAAAGGATTCTATACGAGAATTATTGGTCGTTATCTTCTTGTTTTTCTTCCGATTTATAATACACACGTTTCAAACTCTTTTTTAATAACGTAAACCTATAAACACCTATAATAAAAAAGACCACACTAAATATTATAGCCGTGAGTGCTAAGTATTTAAAATTGGCAAATTCTTTTAATTGATAAAGTGCAATAGCACCCAATAACAAGTATAATGAAGAACGAATATAAGATAAAAGTGTACGCTCATTAGCTAAACGTGTGCGTTCAATAGCTAAATAATCTCGTAAAATAACTTTTTGGTCTGGTTCAAAATCGCGTCCAAATCGTAAAAGTTTAATATTCTTAATTTTTAAAGGTGATTTTGATGTGCGTTTCATTAAAACTTCTTTTTCTCAATCTAAATGTAATTATTTTTTAGAACAGCCAAAAGCCACATTCTTCTTATTTGTTAAATATCCTCTAATTTATTAAGACTAACAACAATTAGTTTTAAAGCTTTTAGTAATTTGCAAGACTATATAAAAATTTCGCAAATGCAATTATATCCAATTCAATCCGGAAATTTTAAACTCGATGGAGGAGCCATGTTTGGTGTTGTACCAAAATCCTTATGGCAACGTACCAATCCTGCTGATAATAACAATATGATAGATATTGCTGCACGTTGCTTGTTAATTGAAGATGGCAATCGCCTTATTTTAATAGATACAGGAATGGGCAACAAACAGAGTGATAAATTCTACGGTTATTATTTTCTTTATGGAGATGATAGTATAGATAAATCATTAGCTGCTCATGGATTTCATCGTGATGATATTACTGATGTTTTTATGACCCACCTTCATTTTGATCATTGTGGAGGCAGTATTCAATGGAATAAGGACCGAACAGGTTATGAACCCGCTTTTAAAAATGCGCACTTTTGGAGTAATGCAGACCATTGGAAATGGGCAACAGAACCTAACAGACGTGAAGTTGCTTCGTTTTTAAAAGAAAACATTTTACCAATGGAACAAAGTGGTCAATTAAAATTTACATCTGTCCCAGACAATCCTATTTTAAAAAATTCCGAATTAGGCTTTGATATTTTCTTTGCCAATGGACATACCGATAAACAAATGATTCCGATGATACAATACAAAGGAAAAACCATTTGTTTTATGGCAGATTTATTGCCAACAGTAGGTCATTTACCATTACCTTTTGTAATGGGTTATGATACCAGACCTTTATTAACTCTTGACGAAAAAGAATTGTTTTTAAATATGGCTGCAGACAACAACTTCTACTTGTTTTTAGAACACGATGCACATAACGAAATTATAACCGTAAAACATACTGAAAAAGGAGTAAGACTAAACGAAACTTTTACAACAAACACACTATTTAACTAAAACACACATGCAATAAGCACCTCATAAACATTACCACCTAAAGGAATGTTTATGAATTGTAAATGGTATGTGACAAATCAATAACAATAAACAAGAACACATGAAATTTAATTACAGATTAATAGCCTATTTAGGATTTTCCGCAACACTTTTTTTAGGATGTGGTAGTACAGGAGAAATTCTTTCTACACCAATCGAAAACATAGACACCTCACCTTTAAAAGTTACAGCATTAACTGATGCAGAGAAAAAAAATTGGGGACACCTAGACCTTGTAAAAGATACTATTCCTGGTATGAGTGTTGACAAAGCTTATGCTGAAATCATTAAAAATAAAAAAGGAAAAAAAGTTATCGTTGCTGTTATAGATTCAGGTATTGATATTGATCACGAAGATTTAAGAAACGTACTTTGGACCAATGAAGATGAAATACCAAATAATGGAAAAGACGATGATAATAATGGCTATATAGATGATGTACACGGTTGGAATTTCTTAGGAGATGCTTACGATGAACAATTAGAATATGTACGTATTTTAGCCTCTGGAGATACTTCAAACCCAAGTTACGAAGCAGCAAAAGCTAAATATGAAGAAGATTACCAATTGTGGTTAGGACGTAAAACACAATACGATCAATTTGCACAAGCTATAAATGGTGCTGACGAAACTTTAACTAAGCACTTAGGGAAAAGTGATTACACAATTGATGAAATTAATGCTATTAAAACAGAAGATCAAGCACTGTCTCAAGCGATTCAAATTGCAAATCAAATGAACAGTAATGGATTATCATTAGCTGAAGCAAAAAAAGAAATTAATAACGGTTTAGAAAGTATTAACGAACGTTTAAACTTTAATTTAAATAAAAACTTTTCGGGTCGTACAACAGGAGATGATATCAATGATTTTTCTGAAATAGGTTACGGAAACGGAAACGTAAAACCGGTAAAAAAATCAGAATCTCATGGTACTCACGTTGCTGGTATTATTGCTGCAGAACGCAACAATGGAAAAGGAGCTAATGGAGTAGCAAATAATGTAGAAATTATGTCTCTTAGAGCTGTACCTAATGGAGATGAATACGACAAAGATGTAGCTTTAGCTATACGATATGCTGTAGATAATGGCGCAAAAGTAATTAATGGTAGTTTTGGAAAGTCGTTTTCTCCACATGCAGATAAAGTGAGAGAAGCTATAAAATACGCATCAGATAATGATGTCATATTTGTACATGCAGCTGGTAACTCTAGTGAAAATGTAGACGTAGCACCTAATTTTCCAGATGATAATGTTGATTTTGTTGAAATATCAAATACTTATATTAGAGTTGGCTCTTTAACATCTAAATACGGATCTAAAATCGTTTCTGGTTTCTCTAATTATGGAAAAAAGAATGTAGATGTTTTTGCTCCTGGTTCTGACATTTATTCTACAACTCCAGAAAATGAATATGAGCCAAATAGTGGAACATCAATGGCATCTCCTGCGGTTGCTGGCGTTGCTGCTTTAGTACGTTCTTACTATCCAAAATTATCTGCTGCACAAGTTAAACAAGTGATTTTAGAGTCTGGATTACCATTAACAACTAAAGTCGTTGTGGGTGGAGATGCTTCTAACGTTAAGTCTTTTTCAGATATATCAAAATCTGGCAGAATAGTTAATGCTTACAATGCATTAATTATGGCTTCTAAATTAAAATAAACATGAAGAATTTTTTATTAAGCTTTTTTGTTATTGCATTAGTCTTTTCTTGTGGCGCCACAGGAAAAACAGTGCAAGATTCTAATCCAATAAAAGCTTCTACAAATAGCTATTGGCAACAACATGTAGATTATACTATGGAAATTGACATGAATGTCAATAACTATCAGTACAAAGGTAAGCAAAAGCTAGTGTACACTAATAACTCGCCAGATGTATTAAATCACGTGTATTACCATTTATATTTTAATGCCTTTCAACCTGGTAGTGAAATGGATGTTCGCTCACGTACTATTAACGATCCAGATCCTAGAGTTGGTGATCGTATTAGTAAACTTCAACCTAATGAAATTGGATATATAAAAGTCAATTCATTATTACAAAACGGAAAAGCTATTTCTTACGAAACTGTTGGTACTGTTTTAGAAGTAAAGTTAAATCAGCCTATTCAACCAGGAGAAAAAGTGACGTTTGATATGGATTTTGATGCCCAAGTCCCAGTTCAAATTCGTCGTTCTGGTAGAAATAATAAAGAAGGTGTTGCCTTATCCATGTCACAATGGTATCCTAAGTTAGCAGAATATGATGATGAAGGTTGGCATGCCGATCCTTACATAGGAAGAGAATTTCATGGTGTTTGGGGAGACTTTGATGTAAAGTTAACTATTGATGCAGCTTATGTCGTTGGTGGTACAGGGTATTTACAAGGTGAACCAACTTTAAAATCTGGAAAGAAAACCCATCATTTTAAAGCGCCAAAAGTGCATGATTTTACTTGGGCTGCAGATCCAGATTATATTCACGATACGTTACAAATGCCAAATGGGCCATTGCTTCATTTTTACTATAAGAAAACATTAGAGCAAAATTATTTAGACAACTGGAAAAAGTTACAATCTGATACTGCTTTATTAATGGATTTCTTTAACGAAAACATTGGAGACTATCCTTACGATCAGTATTCTGTAATCCAAGGTGGAGATGGAGGTATGGAATATGCTATGTGTACATTAATTACAGGCGAACGTAAATATGGAAGCTTATTAGGTGTAACAGCACACGAGTTAGCTCACAAATGGTTTCAATTTTTATTAGCTAGCAACGAATCTAAACACGAGTGGATGGATGAAGGTTTTACAAGTTATATTTCTAATTTAGCTATGAATTCTCTTAGTGAAAATAAGAAATCTAATCCGCTTTCTGGATCTTACAGAGGGTATTTAGCTTTAGCAAATTCTGGAGTTGAACAACCTTTAACAACACACTCTGATCGTTATGCATTAAATGGAGTTTATGGTGCGGCAGCTTATAGTAAAGGTGCTGTATTTTTAGCACAATTAGGCTATGTTATAGGAGAAGACAACTTAGATAAAACCATCAAAAAGTATTTTGAAGATTTTAAGTTTAAACACCCGAAACCATTTGATATTATAAGAACAGCCGAACGCATCACAGATTTAGAACTGGATTGGTATTTTATAGATTTTGCTCAAACTACAAATACAATAGATTATGGAGTAAAAGCTGTAGAAGGAAAAACAATCACTTTAGAGCGTATTGGTCTTATGCCAATGCCTATAGATCTTTCTGTAACTTATACAGATGGTTCAACAGAAGAATTTTATATTCCGCTACAAATGATGCGTGGAGAAAAGCCTACCTCAGCAACTATTATTAAAGATTGGGCCTGGGCAATACCAACCTATTCATTTGAAGCTAAAAAAGCCGTAAAATCGGTTGAGATTGATGCTTCTCAGATGATGGCAGATGTTAATCGTAAGAATAACACAATTACCAAGGAGTAACTTAAGTACTTTAGTGTAATAAACTATTATATACATTATAAAAAAAGCGCAACTTTCGTTGCGCTTTTTCTTTATAAATTAAGTTAGTGTACTTATTTTTTTATCACTTTATAAATATTAAATTGCTGGTTAGACCAAACTTTTACAAAATAAGTTCCAACGTCTAAAGGTGACATATCCAATTGATTTTTAGTGTTTTTTGAAGTGATAAACATTAATTTTTGTCCTAATATTGAGAAAACCTCAATAGACTCAATAGGTATTGCCGAATTAATGTTTAATACAGATTCTGTAGGATTAGGAAATATCTCAATTCCTTCAAGTTCATTCTCTTTCACATTTAAGTTTTCCCAAACAATGGTTTCAATATTAGAAGCTTCAGATTCTCCTTCACTAAATACAGAAGTAATATAGTAATCGTAAGTACCAAAACTTGGAAGCATATCTATGTATGTTGTTTCGGTTGTTGATGCTAAAAATTCGTTATTTCTATAAATGTTATACTCTAAAAAGCCAAATGCTGTTGATGTAATTGTTGATGTTATAGAAATATCCTCATTAACATTTGTATTAACCCATCCTAAACTAGATAAGTTTCCAATGACATAGCTAGTATAGTTAGAGTCTACTATTTTATCAGCATACCAACAACCATCGTTATCATTTGTTCCTTCCATATAATTTCCTGTTATAACACCTGAGTATTGAAAACCTTCATCATAAGTCCATATTACTTGATTATCAATCATTTCCCAAGTTCCATAGTTATCTTCTGATGGAATAAAAAACGTGTAATTCTCATAAAAAATAATTTCTATCTGAGAGTAACTACTATTACAATCGTGATTAAAGTTTAACAACCAACTGCCCGTAAAATTTGCAATTGCTCCCCAATTTAAAGTCACTTCACCTTGTAATTCATCTGTGAGTTCAGCAACTAAAATACCTGGACTTGTAATGTCTAGGGTTGTAAATGTTACTGGTCCAATCCAATTGCTATCTTCTTCACTTGAATTTATACCACAATTTCCACGAATATAAATATCGTAAGTAGTGTCTAGGTCTAAGTTATCTAAAGTATATGGACTTGCATTTAATATTAAACTAGTGCCATCGCCTTGGGTAAAACCTAATGGTCCATATTCTATTTCCCACGTTATTTCACTACCTCCAGCAATCCAACTTAGGTCTGCAGAACTCAAAGACACATTCTCTACTAAAAAGTCTGATACATCAGGACAAATAATAGTCTCACAAATCACCGTAGCATCCCAACCACTGCGCGTAACACTTCCATCTGAAGTAAATCTAAATGTTAAAGCTCCCGAAGGATTATTGGAAGTAAACGAATCTGGAATTGTAGAACCATTGTACTGACCAAGAAAAGGAGCATTAATGTCTAAGCCATCGTAAACTCTTAAATAGTCACAACAGTTTTCTAATTGAAATGAATTAAAACTAACTGTTACACTATTATAACCTTCAGAAGGAGCAATAACTGTTGTAATGTCTTCTCCACTTTGGTAGTTCAAATTTGCTCCTCCTGAATCATAAAAATGATCTCCACTACAAAAGTCTGACATCGTTGTAAAGGTTACTGGTCCTAACCAATTACTATCATCTTCTCCTGAGTTTGCACCACAATTGGCTCTAATATAAACATCATAACTAGTAGACGCATTTAAACCTGTTAAAGTTGTTGGATTAATACTTGTATTTATAAGAGTTCCTGTTCCTTGAGAGAAACCTGTTAAACCGTATTCAAGCTCCCAAGTTGTTTCATTACCAATAGCTGTCCAACTTAAATCGGCTGAATTGAACATCAAATTACTCACTATTAAGTCTATAGGATCTGGACATGTGATAAATTGACATGTAACCGTAGCATCCCAACCACTGCCTGTAACACTTCCATCTGAGAAAAACACAAATGTTAAAGCTCCTGAAGGATGTGACGAAGTAAAAGTTCCAGGGTTTGCAGTTCCTGTAAATTGCCCTAAAAATGATGCATTTATATCTGGGCCATCATAAATATATAAATAATCGTAACTATTTTCTAATTGAAACTCGTTAAAAGTAACGGTAACGCTATTATTTCCGGCAGAGGGTGCTATAACCGTAGTAATATATTCTCCACTTGAGTAATCACCATCTAAACCACCAGAATCATAAAAATGATCTCCATTACAAAAATTAGCTGCTGTAGTAAAACTTAAAGGACCTATCCAAGCACTATTATTATCACCTCCACATTCAGATCTTACATATATATCATAAGTTGTAAACGAGTTTAAACTACTTATGCTATATGGATTATTAGAAGTTAAAACACCAACACCTGTTGGTAAATCGCCATCCTCAACAATCTCTATTTCCCATGTGGTGGCATTACCGTTTTCTAGCCAGCTAACTTCAACAGAATCTGACATGATATCAGTTATAAGTATATTACTAGGGGCAACACAAAGCGTAATAAATTCATTAACATTAGAATAGTCGCTTATTCCACAATCATTTACACTTTTAACTCGCCAATAATAAACCGTACTGTAATCTAATCCTAAGACATTGTATGAATTAATTAGAGTAGTTTCGGATAAAACTATTGTATTAAAACTAGGATCTAAAGCTATATCAATGTTATAACTAGAGGCATTAATGTCTTCTTGCCACGTAAAAATGCTATTAACATCTACAGTGGTTTCATTATTCTCTGGAAATTGAAGCGAAGGTGCTAATAAATTAACATCATAGAGTTCTAATGTAATTATGGAGTTCTTTTGTGCAGAATCTGAAGTTCCGTTTATTGTTATATCATAAGAACCATTAGCAACTAACGCCGTATTACTTATAGTAATTTGTATATTAGTATTGTTACCTGATGCAGACGGTTGGCTAAAAGTAGCTGTTACACCTGCCGGAAGATTTAATGCTGAAAAAACAGTAGTTTCATTAAATCCTAGAAAGGTGTTATATGTAAAATTATAAACGGCATCGTTTGGTTTACAAACCGTCATATTTGATTCTGTAAAATTCATTACAAATTCAGATGCTTGTACTTCAAAATTAGAACTATTAATAGCATAAAAAATACTGTTTGCACCTCTAACCATAACTCTTGCCTCTGTTGTGGTTGGAACGTTTGGAATATTAATTATTTCTGACCCATCATTTGCTATCCCTGTTGCTATTGTGTAAGGATATGTAAAACCTCCATCAATAGATAAGAAAATATCAACTTCAGTAGCATTTACAGGAGCCACATTTGTATTAGCAACATCCCAAGTAACTGTTGTATTTTCTCCTACATTCCATACTTCGTTTGTCGTTTGAGACGTTACAATAAAAGGGCCTGCCGTATCGGTAACAGTAACTGTCATTTCATCTGAAGCGGTTTGTCCTACACTTGGATTATTATCTCTAACGGTAAGAACAAAATCCATTGTTCTTGCTACAGAAGGTACAACCTCCCAAGTTGGTGTTAAGTTACCATTAACGACATCTGATAATTGTGGCATATAACGGTTAGGACTTTCTACAGGAAGCTTTGAACGAAACATAGGGCCAAATTGCCTTGTTGGTTGTGGAGTATCACTACTAAAAGGGTTTTCTGGATCGTTTTCTTCCCAACAAAATGAAATTTGGTCTCCTTCAGGATCACTTCCTGTGCCTTCTAAAATAAATGCTGTTGACATAGGAATCGTAAAATCGTTACCTGCGCTAACAATAGGAGCAGTATTAGTTAATCCTGTAAGTTGTGCACAAGAACTATCATTTATAGTCCACTGCGCAACATCTCTAATATCTACATAATTAAAATAATCATCCGGATTATCTTGTACGCTAGGTGAACAGATACCAGCATATCCCATTATAGAACTCCCACTACCTGGTTCTACTTCTTGAAGTTCATTAGAACTTCTACAATTTAAGGTACTTTGCACATGCCAGCCACCATATTGATGTCCAAACTCATGACTTGCAATTAAATTAAAATGATCAGAATTAGGGTTGCTATGTACTGTATATGCACTTCCTTTAGAACCTGTTGTACATACACAAGCAATACAACCTGCGTTTCCGTATATAGAACCTTCATAGGCAAATAAATGACCTATATCATAATTAGAATCACCAATAATTGTATCTATTGTATTTTGAATTATTAAATTATCAACATTGTAAGGATCTGTAAAAGTATCTAAGAAAATTATCGCATCATTATTTGAAATTAACTGCATAGTCACTCCAAAATCTCTTTCAAAAATACCATTGATTCTCGTTAACGATTGGTTTATTGCAGCTAACACCTTTCCTTTTCGTTCTTCATCTGTTGTTTCAAAACCATCAAGATAGAATTGCGAATATTCTCCAGTTGTTGATATAGCCGCTCTGTAAAGTCTTAAATGACTATCATTTGCATTTCTATTTGTTAAACCAGATGATGTTATTTCTCTTCTTGCCGATTCTATGGTGGTACATTCAAAATCTGAACTTGACTCATCCAATTCATTTCTTGAAAAAACAGCATAAACACCATTATTATAATCTAATGGCTTTATAAGTGTTGTTGGTCTATCGAGATTAAAAATAGAAACGGATAATCCTAATGAAGGTGAATAACTAATACGCGCAGTAGCCCCATTATTTATACCTTTTCCAATATATGCTTTTATTTGAGGATATTTTGCTTCTAGTTCTGGATGAAAATTTGAAGCTTCAAATAGTTGATAGCTATTTAATTCTCCTTTTTCATTAGGTAAAGAAATCACTATTTGAGATCTTTTTTGTGTTAAGCGGTTAGGAGCCTTTTTAAAAAAATTAAGCAGAGATGCAGTATTTAAATTAAACTCTATATGCTCTAAAGGAACTTCATCTTTTGTAATATTTGAGTGTTTTGTTACGGTTTGAAACCAATAAGAATCTTGTGCGCTTATATTTATAGATAATACTATAAATACTATAAAAGCGAAGTAGTTTTTAGACATAAAAGTAGGAAAGGTTAGAATGGTGCGATTTAGTTTTCTCTCAAATATAGATGCTTTTGAAATAAAATGCTTTCAAAAAAAGTTTATTAGACGAAATGCTTTATAAACAGACCATGTGCATCTTTTATATACATTACCTTATAATTTAATAACTTACAAGGCCTAAGCACTACCTGTAGCTGTTAATTTATATCTATAATTGTCCTATGAGTTACAAATTAATCCCTAATAAGCACACCTTAGAGCTAATAAAAGCATTAATATGTGTATAAATTCGCATCAAATAGATGTGGTTTTCTATTTTTGCTAAATCGGATTTATATAAATGAGCTTTAAATATTCAAAAAAAGATAAATTAAAAAGCAAAAAGCTAATCGAACAGCTTTTTACAGAAGGAAAAGCAGTAACAGCTTACCCACTAAAATTGGTATATCTTAAAACCGAATTTGAAGATGGATCTCAACTTAAAACAGGTGTTTCTGTAAGTAAGCGTTTGCACAAAACAGCGGTTTCTAGAAACCAAATAAAACGTTTGTTACGCGAAGCTTACAGACTTAATAAACCATTATATTTTAACAATAGTTCTGCGTCTTTTGCGTTTATGATTTTGTACCTTAGTAAAGATGGAACAACTTTTGATAAACTAAATGATAGTATGAAATTATTGTTTAGGAAATTTACCGACAAAACTTCTAACAAATGAAAAAACTCCTACATAAAAAAATAATACTTCCAGTGTTGGCTGTGCTTATATTTACTAGCACTACAGCATTTAAAAACGATTTTTTTGAAATTGCTAAGCAAATAGAAATATTTACAACGCTTTTTAAAGAAATTAACATGAATTATGTAGATGATACTAATCCTGGCGACTTAATGGATACAGCCATTAAAAGCATGTTAGACGATTTAGATCCTTATACACAATTTTACAACGAACAAGATGTCGAGGCCTCTAGAATTAATAATGCAGGCGATTACACAGGTATTGGAGCAAAAGTATTAACCTTAAAAGATAAATTGGTAATCGTTGAACCTTACCAAGGTTATGCTGCAGATAAAGCTGGTCTTAAAGCTGGTGATGAAATTATTAAAGTAGATAAAGTTGCCGTAGCAGATTTTAAAGAAGATGCTGCAAATTTATTGCAAGGAGCTTCAGGTACTGAAGTTTCTTTAGTTTATAAACGTCAAGGAAAAACTAATACGGTAAAAATTATTAGAGAATCTTTAGAAATTAAAGCAGTCCCACACTACGCTATGGTAGATGAAAAAACGGGTTATGTTGTGTTAAGAAAATTTAATGATAAAGCGTCTTCCGAAACAATTAGAGCTATTAAAGCATTAAAAAACCAAGGAGCTACACAGTTAATTTTAGATTTAAGAGGAAATCCTGGTGGTTTACTTCACGAGGCTGTTAACGTGACTAATATTTTTGTTCCTAAAGATCAGTTGGTGGTAACAACTAAATCTAAAGTAAAAAAATATAATAAAACTTATTATACCAAACGCGAACCTATTGATACACAAATTCCATTAGTGGTTTTAATAGACGGAAGAAGTGCTTCTGCAAGTGAAATTGTATCTGGTGCTTTACAAGATATGGATCGTGCTGTGGTAGTTGGTACAAGAAGCTTTGGAAAAGGTCTTGTACAACGTCCAAAACCACTAACGTATGGTACACAAATGAAAATTACTATTTCTAGATATTATACTCCATCTGGCCGTTGTATTCAAGCATTAGATTATTGGAATAGAGATGAAAATGGAAAAGCTACAAGAACTCAAAAAGAAAATTACAATGCCTTTAAAACTAAAAATGGACGCGATGTTTTTGACGGTGGAGGTGTACAACCTGATATTGAAGTAGAATTTGCAAAACAAACACCAATTACTAAAGCAATATCAAATGAAAATTTAGTATTCAACTTTGCAACCAATTATTATTACAACAATAAAGTTGAAAATCTAAACAGCTTTGAGTTTTCCGATTCTGACTTCAAAAAATTTAAAAACTATATAAAAACAAGTGGTTTCAATTTTGAAACTAAAACTGAAAAAGCCTTAACAAACGCCATTAACGTAGCAAAAGAAGAAGAGCTTGATGCTGTAATTACATCAGAATATGCTAACTTAACTAAAGCATTACAAGCCTATAAATCTAATGCTATTGATGAAAACAAAACGCAATTAAAATCATTACTTACAGACGAAATTATTAAACGTTATTTCTACAGTGAAGGTTTATATACCTATTACACTGCTCACAATGCTGAAATTAAAAAAGCCATAAATATTCTTAATAATCCGCTACAATACGCAAGTATTTTGAGATAGAAATTTATTTTTTTTATATTTAACATCATAAATGTTTTCTGTAAGTAAGAAAATTATAATAAAATGAGACCCCTAATTATCCTTTTATGCCTATGCTTTCAATTCTCTTTTTCTCAAAAAGAAATGAAACACGAGGTTTATTTTGAAACTGATCAACACGATATACCAGAAACAGAACACAGTAGGTTATTACTTTTTCTATCTACAATTGAAGATATTGATATAGAAAAAGTTACAATTTATGGTTTTACAGATGATAGAGGTAGTGATAATTATAATCTCGTCTTATCTCAAAATCGTGCAGATGCCATAAAAGAAGTGTTTTCTAATAACGAATTTGATGAGTCTAAAATGACCAATGTTGATGGAAAAGGTAAAATTTTAGTCAATATTATTCGTGAAGATGACCTTAATAAAATACGAGGTTTAAATCGTAAAGTTGAAATCATTGTTACTCCTGTCTATCCTCCAAAGGAAAAAGAAGAAAAGCCTGAAAAAAATAATCCAGAAGACTTGTTAAAAGGAGATTTAAAAGAAGGAGATAAAATATTACTTGACAATTTACTATTTAGAACAGGCTATAGTTATTTAACAAAAGACTCGAAAAAAGTACTAGATAAAATTGCTGAAATATTAGCAGAACGTACTAACATTTACTTTACTATTGAAGGCCATGTATGTTGTACTCAAGGTAATAGAGATGCTGTAGATAGAAAAACAAAAAAACGTAATCTTTCTGTTGCGCGCGCTAAGTATATTTATGATTATTTAGCAGACAAAGGAGTAAAACATTACCGAATGAAATATGTTGGTATGCGACGTAAAGCTCCTTTGGGTGGTGAGCCTGAGTTAGATAGACGTGTAGAAATCTTAGTAACTAGAATTTACGATAAATAATAGTTTGTTTTCCTTAGTAAATAATTAAGAACGCAACATAGCAATATGAGGAATACCATCTTCGAGATATTCTTCTCCTACTTCCTTAAAATCTAAATTATTATAAAAACGTTTTAAATACGTTTGTGCAGAAATTCTAATGATGGTTTCATTATAATAAGTTTTAATAGCCTCTATAGAAGCGTTCATTATTGTATATCCATATTTATATTGCCGTTCTTTTTGTTCTACTACGACTCTACCAATACTAGCTTCTTTAAAATAATCTCCAGGTTTAAAAATTCTTGTATAAGCAACTAATTTTTCATTTTTATAACCTAAAACATGAAGTGCCTTTTGATCTTTACCATCAATGTCTTGATATACACAATCTTGTTCTACTACAAAGACTTCACTTCTTAATTGAAGTAAATCATATAACTCTACTATAGAAAGTTCGTTAAAAGCGCTTATTTTAGTTGTTATCATAGTTAATCTTGTACAATGACCTCTTTAGGGTCTTCTTTATTAAACTCTGGTTGAATGGTAACATGATTAATATTAAATTCATCATGTAAAACAGTTTCGATATCTAGAAGTAAATCATTAAACTCTGTAGTAGAAATGTCTTCTTTTAAGTCTAAATGGGCTTCTAAGTGCAACTCATCGTCACTCAAATTCCAAATATGTACATGATGTAATTTGCTAACTTTTGGTAGTTTATTAACTGTTCTTACAACCGCTTTAATATTAATATTATCTGGTGTAAACAGCATTAGCATTTTAGTAGATGTCTTTAACAAATCGTAACCTACCCAAATTAAATACAATGCAATTAATAAGGTTAGTAAACTATCTACCCAAAACAGTTGATAATATTTCATTAATAAACCACCAATGAGTACAGCTACACTAGCCAACATATCTGTAAGTAAATGCAGATAAGCAGAACGCATATTAATATTATTTTTAGCATCTTTTCTTAATAATAAAACACTAAGACCATTACCTATAATGGCGACAATGGCTAACCAAATAACTAAACCAGATTCTATTTCTTGTGGATTTTTAAAACGTTTTACAGCTTCAAAAATTAAGATTATTGCTACAATAATTAACGTACTAGCATTAATAAAGGCAGCTAAAATTTCGGCACGTTTATAACCAAAAGTTCTATCAATAGATGCTTTTTGCTTCGATAATTTAGCAGCTACATAACTAACTATTAAAGAAATAACATCGCTAAAATTATGTAAAGCATCGCTGAGTAATGAAAGACTACCAGAAACAAAACCACCAATAACTTGAGCTACAGTAATAACAATATTTAGAAGTATTGAAATTAAAAGCTTTTGACCCTTTAAGTCTTTAGAATTATGCGAATGGTTGTGTGAATGACTCATTTAACATGATAATGGAATCTTATCTACACGGTTTTGATGACGACCACCTTCAAATTTAGTTTCTAAAAAGGTATCTACCATTTTTATAGCTTGCGGAATTGATGTAAAACGTGCTGGAATACAAATAATATTAGCATTGTTATGCAAACGTGTTAATTCCGTTATTTCATTTGTCCAACAAACTCCAGCTCTTACATGCTGGTATTTATTAGCTGTCATTGCTACACCATTTGCACTGCCACAAATTAGTATCCCAAAATCTACTTTTTTAGCCTCAACATCTTTTGCTACAGGATGTACAAAATCTGGATAATCTACACTATCTAAAGTGTCTGTTCCATAGTTATTAATAGTATAACCTTTAGCTTCTAAATGCTTTACTATAGCAAATTTATAATCTGGTCCTGCGTGATCGTTTCCTATTGAGATTGTCATGTTGTATTGAATTAATTTAATACAACAAAGTTACGAATAAAAATAGCCCTATTGTTTTTGCTTTAAGACTTCTTTATAAAATTATCTTTCTCATTTTTTTTGCTATATATCTTAAATATTACACAGTTCCTAAACTATTAGTTTTATTTAGTATATGTATTATATAAAAAAACCTTGAGACATGTCTCAAGGTTTTTTAAGTATATTATTAATAGAGTGGTTATACTTATTTTATTAATTTTCTTGTAAAACTACCTTTATCCGTTGTAATTCTTACCAAGTACATACCAGATACTAAATGACTTGTTGCAATATTAGTACTCGTAGATTTTAGAATTAATTTTCCTGAAATATTGTATACACTTACGTCGTTTAGAACATCAGCATTGTTAAGTTTAATTTGTAATTGATCTTTTATTGGATTTGGTCCAACAAACACTTTAGTAGCATCAAATTCTATATCACTTAATGGAGCACTACAGTTTTCTCTATAACTACAAATTGCATCTTTTTGCCAATTAACATAAATACCAGAAACTGAAGTTGCATCTGCTTCATTTGCTACAGTAATACAATCTAAATTTGGAGTATTTAAGGCATTTAAAATATTTAAATTTGTATTTAAACTTACATTTAAATCACTAATTAAAGTGTTATTAACAAATAAGTCAGTTAATGCTATATTATTACTTACGTTTACATTAGTTACCGAAGTAAAAGAAACATCTAAAACAGTTAGTTCTACAAAATCTTCAATACCTGTTAAATCAGCTACACCAGTATTATTTAAATCTACAGAATTTACATGCTTTATATTAGCTGTAGGTACATAATTATCTATTGGTGCTACATCATAACCTTGATCAATTAAATACTGCTCAAAAACATTATCTGGTACATAAGTAAAATTACAGCTTTCACTATAATTACAAGCTTCATCTTTTTCCCATTGTAAATAAATTCCTGTACCTGCATTTGCTGCTGCTTCATCTGCTACAGTAATACAATATAAGTTATCAGTGCTTGTAGTTTTTAAAGTAGTTAAAACACTATTATTACTAACATCTAAACTACTTATTAATGTATTGTAAATAGATAAATAAGTTAAAGACGTATTATTACTTAAATCTAAACTAATTATTGGAGTATCAGAAACACCTAAAACCTCTAAAGACGTATTATTACTTACATCTAAACTATTAATTTCTGTATTAGTAATAAACAAAGTAGTTAATGCTGTATTTGCACTTACATCTAAACTATTTAAAAGTGTATTATCTGCATATAAATTAATTAATGCAGAATTATTACTAACATCTAAACTACTTATTGAAGTATCATAGATATTTAAAGTAGTTAATGCTGTATTTGCACTTACATCTATATTAAGTACTAAAGTACTAGAAATATTTAAATTAGTTAACGCTGCAAAATCTTCTATACCTGTTAAGTCTGTAACATTTTTATCATATAAGTTTACTGTATCTATGTTAGCAATATTAGCTGTTAATACATAATTGTCTAATACGGTATCATAACCTTCGTCTATTAAATATTGTTCAAAAACATCATCTGGGAGATATGTTTGTTGAGAATTAGAAAAGTTTAAAAATAATACACTAAATAAAAACGATAAATAAAATAATTTTAGTTTCATAATTGTAGGTTTTATAAATTAATAAATTTGGAATTTGGTACAATGATATATCAAGTTTTTCTATTTTGTATCAAATTAGTTTTTCATCGATTTTTTAAGCAAAAAAAAACATCAAATCGATAATTTTTGTATTTTATAGCTAGTAAAATACTAGCGTATAATGTGTTATGGAGATTGAAAATTTTAAAGAATAATTAAATTTTTATTAGACTTTTACTAATTATCTTCTAGAAATTCCTTTTTTGGTAAAACTATTTAATAGTTATAAATCTTACTTTTTATAGCTTGTAGAAATAATGGTATTTGAAGTTGTTAGAACTCATTTTCACGAAACATATAAAATGATTAATTCTGTTAAATTTTAAAGAATAATTTAATTACTAGCATCTAAATTACTTGGATCTATTAATAATGCTACTCATTATATAAGTATATAAAGTTCTATTCTAAACTTAATCTATTAAATACCACTCAAAAACATTATCTAGTATTTAGGTTTGTTAATAGTTATGATAACATATCTTATAACTTGTTAATAAGTGTTCACAAGTCTTTAAAACTAAAATTAGGTTTATTCATTAATTTTTTCAAACAAAAATAGAGATGAGATAACCAAATAAGTTAGTTGTTTTTTTCGCCGAAGTTATTAAACATCATTTGTAGTGAAATGAACAAGATTTTAAAATAAACATATCAGTCATTTCTATTAACATTCGTTATTAACAGTTGTTAATAGCTTTTTAATTTAGCTTAAAAATGAAGCGTTTAGATGTAAACTTAATGTTAACTAAAATGTTGTAAAATGTAAATTACGATTAATCAAAATAAAACTTCAAAAAGTTATACTAGCTATTAACAGACTATAATAACCATTATTTTATTTTTTAAATTTTAAAAGAAAAATGATAATATGTATATATATGTTGATAACATCGTTTTTTAGCAATAATGACTAATTATTAGAATTAAAAATCTAATAGATTTATACTTCTTAGATTTTCTTGTTTTGAAAAATAAATTTCCAACGTTTAAATTATCGCTATTTAAAAGTGTTTACTAAATACGTTAAAAATAAACTTCTGGTTTATATGCAGTAGAAATAGAAACTACCTAAAGAAAAAGGCGATAAAAAGTTGATTATAGACTAGTTTTAATACTATACTTTTAAAGCAAAGCTCTGTGAAATTTACAGTGCTTTTCCATTAATTTAACGTTCTATAAACATCATTAAAAAATTAAAACGTAACTTTGTAGCAAACTTAATAACCTCTCTTCGCCTTAATTAAGTTTTAAATTAGAATTCCTATCACTTATAGGAAATGAATATGATTACAAATTAAATGACAAAAAAGAAACACAGGAAACCTTCACATAACAAGATTTCCAACCTTACAAATACAATTCTTAGTATTTTAAAAAAAGAAAGAAACTCAACTTTTAACTATAAACAAATTGCAGCTAAACTAGGCGTTAATGATGCTAGTAGTCGCAACCAAATTATAAAGAAACTTCAACAACTTAAAGCAAAACAAGAGATTGAAGAAGTAGAACGTGGCAAATTTAAAGCTATAGTAAATACAGAATATCATACAGGTATTTTAGATTTAGCAGCTAAAGGAAACGGTTATATTATTTGCGATGATTTTGAAGAAGATATCTTCATCGCTTCAAACAATATTAATAAAGCTTTAAATGGAGACGAAGTAGAGTTCTATGCCTATAAACGAAAACATAGAGGCAAACAAGAAGGAGAAATTACTAACATTATAAAACGTGCAAAAACGGAATATGTTGGTACCATTCAAATTCATGAGAAAAAGAATTTTGCCTTTGTTGTAGCAGATAGCAATAAAATGTATACTGATATTTTTGTACCTATCAATAAAATTAATAAAGCCGAAGATGGTGATAAAGTATTGGTTGCTCTAGAAGATTGGCCAGAAAAATCAGATTCACCAAACGGTAAAGTTATTGAAGTACTTGGTAAACCAGGTGAACATGGTACTGAGATTAACTCTATTATGGCAGAATATGGATTACCAATGGAGTTTCCGCACGAAGTTGAAGCATATGCTAACAATATTGATTTAGAAATTAAACCTGAAGAAATAGCAAAACGTCGCGATATGCGTAAAGATTTAACCTTTACCATAGACCCTAAAGACGCTAAAGATTTTGATGATGCCTTATCCTTTAAAGTTCTAGATAATGGCTTATATGAGATTGGAATTCATATTGCAGACGTTTCTCACTATTTACAACCCGGAACTGTTTTAGATGATGAAGCTTACGAGCGTGCAACCTCTATTTATTTAGTAGATAGAGTAGTGCCTATGTTGCCAGAAGTTTTATCTAATGGAGCGTGTTCATTACGTCCACACGAAGAAAAATATACCTTTTCTGCAGTGTTTCAAATGAATGATAAATGCGAAATTAAAAACGAGTGGTTTGGTAGAACCGTAACCTACTCTGATGCGCGTTTTGCATACGAAGAAGCACAAGCTATTATTGAAAATAATGCAACAATTAATGAAGTTGATGTATTAAAACACAAAGAAAAAATTGATACAACTATTCCTGCTGAAGTATCGTTAACTGGAGAAGAATACCAAACTTCTGTAGAAGTAGCTCAAGCTACAATTAAAATGAACCAGCTGGCACGTAAAATGCGAAATGCACGTATGCGAGATGGTGCTATTTCTTTTGATAAGGTCGAAGTAAAATTCGATTTAGATGAAGAAGCAAATCCAGTAGGAGTATTTTTTAAGACTAGTAAGGATGCTAATAAAATGATTGAAGAGTTCATGTTATTAGCGAACAGAAAGGTGTCAGAATTTGTTGGAAAACAAAAGAAAACCTTTGTGTATCGTGTGCATGATGAACCAGATGAATCAAAATTAGCTCAGCTTCAAACTATTGTAGCGCGTTTTGGACATAAATTAAATTTTAAAGATAAAGGAAGTATTGCATCATCTTTAAATAACTTACTAAAAGATGTTGTTGGTAAAAAAGAACAAAATTTAGTAGATACACTTACTATAAGAACCATGTCTAAAGCCGAATATACCACACATAATATTGGTCATTACGGTTTGGCATTCGATTATTATAGTCACTTTACATCGCCAATTCGTCGTTATCCAGATGTGATGGCACATCGTTTATTACAACAGTATTTGGATGGCGAAAAATCTGCTAACGAAGAGATTTACGAAGAACGTTGTAAACATTCTAGTAATATGGAATATTTAGCTACAAAAGCAGAACGTGATTCTATTAAGTATATGCAAATTCGTTTTATGCAAGATCATCAAGACGAAGAGTTTTTAGGTGTAATTTCTGGAGTTACTGATTGGGGCATTTATATAGAAATAATTTCTAATAAATGTGAAGGTATGGTTAGTGTAAGGGATATGAAAGATGATCATTACCAATTTGATCAAGATCAATATGCTATGATTGGTAATAAATCAAAAACCATGTATCAACTCGGAGATGAAGTAATTGTAAAAGTTAAAAATGCAGATTTAACTAAAAAGCATTTAGATTTTTATATGGTTGGCAAACCAGAAATAAGCAATGAATAATTACAATTTTATACTGTTATGAAGAGGTTTTAAAAACTCATTAAAAACAATTAGAATTGTAACTTTACAGTATAAAACGTACTATTAAGAAAAATATTCAAATTATGATCCTGACCACAACCAATTCAATAGAAAACCATAACATAATAGATTACTTAGGCATAGTAACAGGAGTTGCAATTAATAAAGAAGCTATTTCAATGGGTTTTAGTATGTCTAAGTATTATACCAAACTGCAAAATAACATAGAAACTGTAAAAGAAGAAGCATTTCAAAGTTTACAAAATAATGCTGCAAAACTAAAAGCCAATGCAGTTGTTGGAATAAAAATAGAAATTGAACTCACAGCAAGTAATTATGCTATGGTTTCTGTAACAGGAACTGCTGTAAAAGTTGCCGTTTAATTATGCAAACAAGTACAAAAGCTAGTATTTATGTTTTCCTAATATTCTTAATCACTTATTTAATTTTAAGGTTTGGAATTCAAATGCTATTCGAAGATATTAACATCTATTTATTAACAGCTATTTCGGCTATATTAACTTTAATTTTATCACCACAAAGACGTATTGTAAGAAAGCGTTCTGGTGATGAAATTCAATTGAAATGGATATTTAGTAATAAGGTAATTGTCTTGAAATAAAATATTTAAGCACCTTCCTATATTTTTCGTTTAACCATTTATACCGTTTTACAAGGTGATGGACTAAAAACGTATGTAATATCAGTTGAGTTTCTTACATTTGTGTAAACCGCAAGTTTTACATGTTAGACGATATCTTAACAGCCATTCCCTTCGGAATAATCTTAGCCTTTACCATTGGTCCTGTGTTTTTTGTTTTATTAGAAACCAGTGTTACTAAGGGGTTTAGAAGCGCTATTGTATTTGATCTTGGTGTTATTTTTGCAGATATTGTTTTTATCCTCGTTATTTTTAAAAGTACAGATACCCTTTTAGATAAAATAAAAGACGATCCAAAATTATTGGTTTTTGGAGGAACTTTATTAGTTATTTACGGACTCATTAGTTTTGTAAAAACTTCAAAATCATTCCGATCTATAGTTAGAGAACATCACAAAATTGTACTTCCAAAGAAAGATTATGGTAAGCTTTTTATTAAAGGTTTTCTGCTCAATTTTATTAATATTGGTGTACTGTTAGGTTGGTTAGGTTTTATTGTTATTGGGACATCTATTACAACTTCAGATAATGGAGTTACCATATTTATTGTAACCATGTTAGTGTCTTATTTTTTAGCAGATCTTTTTAAGATTGCAGCTGCAAAACGTTTAAAAAGTAAATTAACACCTAGACGTATTTTTAAGACTAAAAAAATTGTATCTCTAATTATTTTAATTTTTGGTATTATACTTCTAAGTCAAGGCTTATTTCCCGAGCTTTATGAGAAAAGTATGGAACAAATTGAAAAGGTTAATCCTATAGATTAAGCATTTCCACAGATTTTGTTGGTGTATAAAATAAGTACTAAAGCTATTTTATAATATTATTAGTAAATTCAACGCCATTGTATTTCTGTTTTCTACTAATTCTTGGAATAAAATTAACCTCAATAGATATAATAAAGGCATCACACAATCCATCAATTATTTTACATCAGATGCTACTATTATTAAAGCGTATGAAATCGATGAAAATAAGCTACTTCAAAATGCCAACACAAAAGCAGCATTAGTTAAGAATAGCAATCATGTACCTAAAGTATTTTCATTTTTTCGCTGTTATTTATAAACACTCAAACGAAACTCATAGAAATTAAATTATCGTTTTGGAACTATCTTAATGTTGTAAAAAATAGCTGGCATGAGCTATCATCCTTCAAAAGGATGGTTTATAGTTTTTTAATAGGAGTCCTAATACTTGGGTATTTACTCATAAAAGTACTATCTATCCTGTTTAATGCGCTAACGCTTAGTATTAATTCATTTACAACCTTAGGTTTTGGGGAAATTCCTATTAAAGGAATCGGTAGATATTTAGCCATAGTAGAAGGCTTTATTGGTTGGATCTTTCTAACCTTATTCAGTGTGACTTTAATCTCTCAAATATTAAGTTAGATTAGTAAAACACCTTATAGAAGTTGAAGGTGTTTTGAGGTCATTAAAACGTTAGAATTCGAACCTCGTATCTATTAATCTAAGTTTCCTACTAAATTATAAATAGAAACGTCTCAACATAAATAGAAGGCTTTTTGAGGTCACTAAAGGTTAGGATTCGAATCGCGTATCTATTAATCTAAATTTTTTTAAAATTTAAAAATAAAAAAAGCTTCTAAGAAAACTTAGAAGCTTTTTGAGGTGTCGAGCGGATTCGAACCGCTGTAGATGGTGTTGCAGACCACTGCCTAGCCACTCGGCCACGACACCCTTTTTTTCCTTTGAAAAAGGAATCTCATCAATTTAAATTTGATTTAACGAGAGCGCAAATATAAAAATTATATATGTTTTAGCCTAAATAGCTTTACTTTTTTCGCTTCTGGCTCATTTTTATTGTAACCATTTCAACGTCACCACCTATTGGCGGATTAATTTTACTCACAGCAACTGTAGCTTTGGTAATTAATGCTTCTTCATTAAAAACACGATTCAAAATACGCTTAGCAACCGTTTCTAAAAGCTTAGATGGTTTAGCCATTTCTTCCCTCACAATTTTATTCAGTAATACATAATCTACAGTATCATTCAATTCATCAGATGCTGCGGAGGTTTGTAAATTAGCCTTTACTTCAATATCTACTCTGTAATCACTACCAATAGCGGTTTCTTCTTTTAAACAGCCATGATTAGCAAATACTCTTATATTTTCAACTTTTATAATTCCCATAAAGCAAAAATAATATAAAAGATAATAGAGCGAAGCAGTCTTTACGCTTTTCTAATTCGTAAACAAATCAAAAATATTACTCAATGCACCAGTTTTAGCTTTATAGAATTCAGTATACGTGCACTTTTTACAAGTAACAGATGTAAATTTTTGTTTTAAATATCAAAGATCTTTGAAAACGTGTCACCAGTGCTTTTCAATTGCTCTACTGTACAAATAGTATTATGACATTTCGGACATTTGTAATTCATAATGGTATTAGATTTTTGATTTATACTATCATTATAAAAACATAAATAAATGTTACAATTTGTTTAATTTTACCACCTGGAATAATGATGTTGAGAATTGTAGCTGTATAAGGGTTTTACCTAACAGCTAATACTTAACAGCTAACACCTAAAATAATGTCAGAAGAAATAAAGTCACTCAATTTTATTGAGCATATTATAGAAGAAGATTTAGCCAACGGTTTGTCAAAAGATAAATTGCGCTTTCGTTTTCCACCAGAGCCAAATGGGTATTTACACATTGGTCATACCAAAGCTATTGGTATTAGTTTTGGGTTAGGAGAGAAGTACAACGCACCTGTAAATTTAAGGTTCGATGATACCAATCCTGCCAAAGAAGAACAAGAATATGTAGATGCTATTAAAAAGGATGTTGCTTGGTTAGGTTATCAATGGGAAAATGAATTGTATTCTTCAGATTATTTTCAACAATTATACGATTGGGCTGTACAATTAATTAAAGATGGAAAGGCCTATGTAGATAGCCAGTCGTCTGAAGCTATGGCAGAACAAAAAGGGACACCAACACAACCTGGTGTAGATGGTCCATACAGAAATCGTTCTGTTGAAGAAAATTTAGACCTTTTTGAACGCATGAAAAATGGTGAGTTTGAAGAAGGTGCACATATTCTGCGTGCAAAAATAGACATGCAACATCCTAACATGTTAATGCGCGATCCTATTATGTATCGTGTTTTAAAGAAACATCATCACCGTACAGGTAATGATTGGTGTATTTATCCTATGTACGATTGGACACATGGAGAAAGCGATTATATAGAGCAAGTATCTCACAGTTTGTGTTCTTTAGAATTTAAGCCACATAGAGAACTTTATAACTGGTTTAAAGAGCATATCTATAGCTATGCTTCAGATACGCTTCCAATGTTACCTAAACAACGCGAATTTGCACGTCTTAACCTTAGTTATACTATAATGAGTAAGCGTAAATTACTTAAATTAGTAGAAGAAGGTATTGTGTCTGGTTGGGATGATCCGCGAATGCCTACGATTTCAGGTTTACGTCGCAGAGGTTATACACCAAATTCTATTAGAAAATTTATAGAAAAAGTTGGTGTAGCTAAACGCGAAAATGTCATTGATGTCTCACTTTTAGAATTCTGTATTCGCGAAGATTTAAACAAAACAGCCAATCGTGTAATGGCGGTTTTAGATCCTATAAAAGTAGTGATCACTAATTATCCTGAAGATAAAGAGGAATGGTTAGAAGCTGAAAATAATCAAGAAGATGATTCAGCAGGCTATAGAAAAGTACCATTTTCTAGAGAAGTTTATATAGAACGAGACGATTTTAAAGAAGAAGCCGGAAACAAGTATTTTAGGTTAAAACTTGGAGGAGAAGTCCGATTAAAAAATGCTTATATCATTAAAGCGAATAATGTGGTAAAAGATCAAAATGGAGCTATTCTTGAAGTGCATTGTACCTATGATGAAGATACATCTAAAAAGGTTAAAGGAACCTTACATTGGGTGTCTATAAAGCATGCTATTATAGCCGAAATTAGAGAGTATGATCGTTTGTTTAGTCATGAATCTCCTGATAGTGATAAAGACAAAGATTTTATGGAATTTATAAATCCGAAATCTTTAACCATTAAAACAGGTTATTTAGAACCAAGTTTAGCAACAGTTGAAGTAGGAGAGCAGTTTCAGTTTCAACGTTTAGGTTATTTTAATGTTGATGATGATTCTACAGCTGAAAAATTGGTATTTAATAAAACTGTAGGATTAAGAGATAGTTGGGCAAAGCAAAAACCAAAACCTCAGAATAATCAAAATCAGAATAAAGCAAAACCGCAACAACAAAAACGTTCGGCAATTAGTGTAATTCAACAGTTTGGAAAAAAATATACCAATTTATCTGAAGAAAAGCAGTTAAAAGTTAAATCTGAAATACAAGAGCTAGCTAAAGATGTTTCTTACGATGATTTAGAGCCTTTATTTGGCACTGCAGTAAAAAAAGCAGGTACTCGTATCGCAGTTTTAATTGCGTTAAAAGAGTTGCTTAAAAATGGCTTAGAGCGAAATGATGCAATTAACGAGTTTATTGAGAAGGCTAAAGCGGATAAAAATGAGGTGTTAGTTGCTGAAGCTTCTGAAATTTAACAATTTTTTGAGAGATATTTTGTCTTAAAATTCATAAATTTAGGGATATACCATATAATTATGAATATATCACAAAAATTACTTACAGAACTTTCAACAGTTACAAGAGACATTGAAGACAATTATCCTGAACTTCAAAAACATTTAGATGAAACTAGAAGTACATTGCCTCAAGGGGCTAATGGTACAGCAAGTATCAATGAAGAAGATTTGAAAAATTATTTAAATGAATTAAAAGAAATTCGAGATAAATATAAAGAAGAAGGGCATTAGCACTTTATATTATTTTAACTTTATTAGAAACCTCATAAGTCAAACTTATGAGGTTTTTTTGTACATTTAAATTCTAACTAACACACTAAAATTCATGGAATTACCAATTAACCCAATCGCTATTCCAATTGCAGCAGTAGCTGCTTTATTTGTAGGTGCTTTATGGTATAACCCAAAATTTGGATTCGGAATCGCTTGGATGCGAGAATCTGGAATGACAGAAGAGCGTATAAAAAGTGGAAATATTGCAATTATTTTTGGCTTAACACTTGTGTTTGCTACTATGTTGAGTTTTTTATTAATGCAATTTACTAATCATCAATGGGGAGCTTTAAGTATGGTAGGAGCAGAGCCAGAATTAGCAAAACCATCTTTTGAAGCGTTTATGGCCGATTATGGAAACACATTTAGAACGTTTAAGCATGGTGCCTTACATGGAGCTATGTTTGGAATACTAGGTGCACTTCCAATTATAGGAACTATCGCTTTATTTGAGCGTAAAAGCGCAAAATATATTTTTATAAATGCTGGTTACTGGATTGTAACGTTAGCAGTTATGGGAAGTATTATTTGCGGTATGTAATATGTGAATATAAAAAAACCTCTAAATATAATTTTAGAGGTTTTTTTAAGCTATAATACTCTATTTAGAGTTTTTCAACTTTTACATCATCTTCTGGGATGTCTAGTGCAGTTTCAAAATTTGGTAATATATTATCTGCTAAAGCCTTATTTTTAAGTTGCTTTGCTTCAATAAACCACCAATGTTTACCAGTTTCATTATAGATACCTAAAAGATAGCTTTTAGAAGAAATACGTTGTTCAGACATTTTCATCTGATTATAACCTTCAACGACACAACGAAATTGATCTTGTTCTTTTACAATTTCAGAAACACTAATGATATCAGCTTTTTCAAATACAAAACCTTGTGCTTTCATACCATCAAAAGTCGTTTTTAAAACTTGCATAGCACCATCTTTTCCTCCCATCATATCCAATACAGAAGGAAGTGTATAATTGAGAAGCGTTTCAAAATCCATATCTAATGTGGCTTTTGAAGTTGTTTTAGCATCCTTTAGAGCATCTGCTTTTGTTTGTGAAAACACATTTACACTTGCAGCTATTAAAACCAATAGCATTAATTTTTTTAATTTATTCATCGTTCTTTTTTTTGTTTTTAGCGGCTTTCATGGCTTCACCAATTTGGTTACTTGCAGTAAAACTAGCAACCATATCGTTTAGCATTTGACTTCCTGCTTGTGGTGAATTAGGTAATAATATTAAGTTACTATTGGTTTCTTGTCCAATAGCTTGTAATGTATCGTAATGTTGGGTAACAACAATTAGTGCAGAAGCTTCTTGTGAGTTAATACCAACTCTATTTAAAACATCTACAGATTCTTCTAATCCTCGAGCAATTTCACGACGCTGGTCTGCAATACCTTGACCTTGTAAGCGCTTACTTTCTGCTTCTGCTTTTGCTTTTTCTACAATTAAAATACGTTGCGCATCACCTTCATATTGTGCAGCAGTTTTTTCTCTATCGGCAGCATTAATACGATTCATTGCTATTTTTACTTGTGGATCAGGATCAATATCGGTAACTAAAGTTCTAATAATGTCAAACCCATAGTCCATCATTGCATCATTTAATTCTGCTTTTACCGCTAAGGCAATATCGTCTTTTTTAACAAAGACATCATCTAATTTCATTTTTGGTACTTCAGCACGTACCACATCAAAGACATAACTCGTAATCTGTTCATGTGGATAATCGAGTTTATAAAAAGCATCATAAACACTTTCCGTTACAACTTTGTATTGCACAGAAACTTTTAGTTTTACAAATACATCATCCAAAGTTTTAGTCTCAATAATAACATCTAATTGTTGAATCTTTAAACTTAATTTTCCAGCAATTTTATCTACTAACGGAATTTTAAGTTTTAATCCAGAATGTCTAATACTGTGAAATTTACCAAAACGCTCTATAATGGCTGCTGTTTGTTGTTTCACCACAAAAAATGATGAAACTAAAATGATAAGTCCAAAGAATATAATTGGAACGAAAATAAATTGACCCATAGCACGTTTTTTTAAGGTTAAACAATACGAGACTCTAAAAGTAAATTATTTTACTTAGGTTTGCCTCTATCAGCTTTAAAAATAGCATGAAAAACATACAATCTCTCTTATTAGTACTTATTTGTTTAACATTTGTTACAAATAGTTTTGCTCAGCGCAAAAATTATAAAATTCAAAATGGCATTGGTTTACAAGGTGGAATTACCCAATTTGATATTCAAACAGATAATTTTGAAACTAAAAAAAATTCAGGTTATATAGGTGGAATGTCAGCATCTGTAGATATTCCGCATCGATGGTATAATGTGAGCTATAACATTCAATTATCTGAAAATTATGTAGATATTAAAGCCTCAGCATTAGGAAACTTAACTGAAGAATTTGTTGAGTACAAACTATTTGTTGCTAACATTTCGTTTTTGTTTCATATAAAACTTATAAGTAATAATTTAACCTTAGATGTTGGTCCTATGTTACAATACAATAGTGAGTTAGAGCTTAAAGATGAAGCTAAAGAAGGATATTTTATTAAAGGTTACAACAATTTATTAACTGAAGATATAAGCGATATTTCAAACTTTAATGTTAATGGAGCTGTTGGTTTATCCTTAGGAGTAAGACGTTTATTGCTTAGAGCGCAGTATATGTATGGTTTTACCAATATGTTAGGTAATTTAAACAAGCAAGACCTTGATATTGGAACTAACAAAAAATTTAAAGGTAACCAGTCGCTATTAGCTATAACAGCTATGATTACCTTTTAAACTTTTTTTTAAAAAGTGTTATTAACAAAACGACGTATCGAAGTTGTTTTTAGATGTTTTTTATTAAAGCTTCAATACGATTAACCGTTTCTGTTTTCCCAATCATATACATAATATCAAAAACATCTGGTCCTTGTAATGCACCAACTAAAGCGAGTCTTAAAGGCATCATTACTTTTCCAAAACCAATGTCGTTATCTGTAATCCAACCTTTAATATTGGTCTGAAGGTTTTCAACTGTAAAGTCATCAGTGGCATTAACAAGCTCAATAACTTTAGTCATAATGTCTGCGGTTCCTTCTTTAAGTGCTTTTTTAGAGGCCTTTTCATCGTAAGCTGTTGGAGCTGTAAAAAAGAAATGACTCAAGTCCCAAAAATCATTAACAAACGTTGCACGCTCTTTTATTAAACCAATACTTAAAGCAATATAATTAACATCAATGTCTGCTAATTCGGGTCTAATGGCTTTAAACTGCTCAGCCAAATCTAAATCTAATTGCTGTTGCATATACTGATGGTTAAACCACTTGGTTTTATCTGGATCAAAACGTGCACCAGCTTTATTTACTCTCGCTAAATCAAAATCAGCAACTAATTGCTCTAAACTAAATAACTCTTGTTCGGTTCCAGGATTCCACCCTAAAAAAGCTAAGAAATTAACCACAGCTTCAGGGAAATAGCCATCTTCTTTATAACCTCTAGAAATGGTTCCATCAGGTGCTGTATATTCTAAAGGAAATACAGGAAAGCCCATCTTATCACCATCACGCTTGCTTAGTTTTCCTTTTCCTGTTGGTTTTAAAATCAATGGTAAATGCGCAAATTCTGGTGCTTCCCAACCAAAGGCATTATATAATAATTGGTGTAATGCTAAAGATGGTAACCATTCTTCACCACGAATGACGTGTGTAATTTCCATTAAATGGTCATCTACAATATTGGCTAGGTGATAGGTTGGCATACCATCACTCTTAAACAATATTTTATCGTCTAAAACATTGGTGTCAATTTTTATATTACCACGAATAATATCTGTAAGATGTAAGGTTTCATCTTGTGGAGATTTAAAACGAATTACAAAATCATCACCAGCTTCAATTTTAGCTTGTGTTTCTGCTTCAGTTAATACCAAAGAGTTTACTAAACGGCCTTTTTCACGGTTATGCCAGTTATAGATAAAAGTTTTACCATCGGCTTCATGACCTTTGCGTTCTGCATCTAATTGTTCAGCCGTATCAAAAGCATAATAAGCTTTACCATTGGCAATTAATTCATCAGCATATTGCTTGTATAAATTTTTACGTTCGCTTTGTCTGTAAGGACCAAATTTTTCGTTTTTATTTGGGCCTTCATCAAAAGAAATGCCACACCAATCTAATGATTTAACAATGTAATCTTCAGCACCTTCAACATAACGGTTTTGGTCTGTATCTTCAATTCTAAGAACAAAATCACCACCATGTTTTTTGGCAAATAAATAGTTGAATAAAGCGGTTCTTACACCACCAATATGTAATGGTCCTGTTGGACTTGGTGCAAAACGCACACGTACTTTTTTAGACATAATTGTATATTAAAGCGCAAAGATAGTTTGATAGAATTTTAGAACAAAGAAAATAAGCACTTGTTAAGTTTTACCGTATTTAACAGTAAATTCTTCTATATTAACAGAATCTTATTAGTTTTCAACTATTATCGATTAAAATAAATTTGTAGTTTAGTAAGTTAAAGGTAATATAGAGTGTAGTTTATCATTTTTAGAGGCCAATAAAGGTAACTCATAGATTGTTAGTGCCTTTAGTTCCGACAGCGTCGGACGCAACGATTTTCAGAAATAATGAGCAATAATCATTATTGAACTATAAAATCAAGGATTGAAAAAATAAGGTTTAAAGTGAAATAGAATTATCAATGTATCAGCGAATGGTGCTTGCAATTTCCTAATAAATCGTTTTGATTTTTTGGTTCGTTTTGTATCAAGACTACTGCGAAGCACATCATGAGTTCATCTATATATAATAGAAATAGACGAATAAAATGAACAGAAAAAATAGAATACATATTAAATGAGCAATTTCGAAACCATAAAACAAAAGCTAGAGCAATTCATTAAAAGGTATTACACCAATGAACTACTAAAAGGTGCTATCTTATTTTTCGCTATTGGTTTACTATATCTTATAATTACATTATTCGTAGAATATGTGTTATGGCTTAATCCAACAGCTAGAACGATATTATTTTGGACGTTTATCGCAGTAGAATTAGCACTCTTCGTAAAGTTTATAGCCATTCCGTTGTCACATTTATTCAAATTAAGACAAGGCATCAATTTTGAAACGGCTTCAAAACTTATAGGAAATCATTTTCCAGAAGTGAATGATAAATTATTAAATGTACTTCAACTTAATCAAAGCCCTCAACAATCGGATTTACTATTAGCAAGTATAGAGCAGAAGTCTCAAGAGTTACAACCCATTCCTTTTAAATCTGCGATTAACTTTAAGTCAAATACCAAATATTTAAAATATGCAGCTATTCCTATTGCAATTTTATTATTGTCGTTTGTAACAGGAAAAATAAATTGGTTTAGTGATAGTTACGAACGTGTTGTTAATTACAAAACGGCATACGAGCCACCAGCACCTTTTCAGTTTTTTGTATTGAATGAATCGCTTCAAGCTATTGAAAATAAAGATTTTAAGTTACAAGTTTCAACAGCAGGAAATGTGATTCCTGAGAATGCACAAATTAAATTTAATGGGCAATCGTATTTTTTACAACAAATAGCTGCTGGTGAATTTCAATACACATTCAATTTACCTAAAGAAGCTGTTGAGTTTACCTTATCAGCAAATGAAGTAACATCAAAGCCTTATAAGCTAAATGTAGTTAAAACACCAAATCTGGTTAATTTTGATATGGTTTTAGATTATCCTGCACATACTAAAAAGCAAGATGAGGTTTTAAAAAGTACAGGTTCTGCTGTGATTCCAGAAGGTACAAATGTGACCTGGAGAGCAAAAACAAAATCAACCACAGGAGTTCAAATTTATGCAGAAGATACTCTGAGTTTTAAACCAAGCCAAAATGGTAATTTTGAAGCCTCAAAACGCCTTTATAAAAACTATAATTACAGCATCACAACAAGCAACGATGATTTAAAAGATTACGAGAATTTAGCCTACAATATTAATGTGGTTAAAGATATTTATCCAGAAATAAATATCAAGGTTCAAAAAGACTCAATAGATCAACAAAGCTTGTATTTCTATGGTCAAGTGAGTGACGATTATGGTTTAACCAAATTACAATTGGTGTATTATCCAACTGAAGATGAGTCTAATAAAATGGTTGAACCCATCACTATTTCTAAATCTAATTTTAGTGAGTTTGTAAGTGCGTTTCCTAATCAATTCAACTTAGAAGATGGTGTAAGTTACCAATTGTATTTCGAGGTTTTTGATAACGATGCATTACATAATTACAAGCGCACCAAAAGTTCAACATTCAGTTACCGTAAACTAACAAAGGACGAAGAAGAGCAAAAACAGCTCAATGAGCAGAACGAAACGATAAAGGATATTAGTAAAACGTTCGATAAACTTAAAGAACAAGATAAAAAGCTCGAAGAATTATCTAAAACGCAAAAGGAAAAAGAAAGCCTCAATTTTAATGACAAAAAGAAATTTGAAGAGTTTCTAAAACGTCAGAAAAATCAGGAACAGTTGATGAAAAATTTCAACAAAAAACTACAAGATAATTTAGAAGAATTTCAAAAGGACGAAAAGAAAGACGATCAGTTTAAAGAAGATTTAAAGGAACGTTTAAAAGAGAATGAAGAACAATTAAAGAAAGACGAAGAATTACTTAAAGAGCTTGAAAAATTAAAGGATAAAATTAATAAAGAAGAATTTACACAAAAGCTTGAAGAATTAGCAAAGCAAAACAAAAATAAGAAGCGTAGCATGAAACAGCTATTGGAATTAACCAAGCGTTTTTATGTAATGAAGAAAGCTGAAAAGGTTTCTAATGCGTTAGAAAAACTATCTGAAAAGCAAGAAAAATTATCTGAAAAGGATAAAGAAAACACAAAAGAAGCTCAAGAACAATTGAATGAGGAGTTTGATAAACTTCAAAAAGATTTAGAAGATTTAAAGCGTGAAGATAGACAACTTCAAAAACCAATGAAGATTGCTAGAGATGAGTTTTTAGAAGATGAAATTAAATTTGACCAAAAAGAAGCCAAAGAAGCATTAGATAAAAAAGAAGAAAGCGAATCTAAAGCGCAAGAAAAAGAAGCTCAAGAGCATCAAAAAAAGGCTAAAGAAAAGCAAAAGAAAGCTGCTAAGAAGATGAAAGAAATGAGCAAAATGCTAAAAATGGCAGCTGCTGGAGGTGGAGGAGGTGGTGACCAAGCATCTGAAGATGCAGATGCATTACGTCAAATATTAGAGAATCTTTTACTTTATTCGTTTGACCAAGAAGCTCTTATGGAAACTTTTGAGAGTATTGGTATTAATAATAACAACTACGGAAAGTACATTATTGAGCAAAGTAATTTAAGAGAGCATTTTGAACATATAGACGATAGTTTATTTGCTTTATCATTAAGACAACCTAAAATATCTGAAAAAGTGAATTCACAAATTACTGAGGTTTATTTTAATATTGATAAAGCCTTAGATCAACTTTCAGAAAATAGATTATACTCAGGTGTTGGTGCACAGCAATACGCAGTAACTTCTACCAATGAATTAGCGAGCTTTTTGAGTGATGTTTTAGATGATATGGAAATGGAAATGAATCCGTCAGCTGGACAAGGTGAAGGAGATTCACAATTACCAGATATCATTAAATCTCAGGAAGAGATTAATAAAGAAATGGAAGAAGGCGTAAAGAAAGGTGAAGAAGGTAAAGAGGGAGAGGAAGGTAAAGAAGGTGAAAAACCTGGTAAAGATGGTAAGGAAGGAAAAGAGGGAGAAGGAGAAAAACCAGGGGAACAAGGTAAAGCTGGAAAAGAAGGACAAGATGGAAAGAGTGGAGAGAATGGACAAAGCGGCCAAGAGCAAGGAAAAGGTGGTAAAGGTGGTAAAGCCGGAGAAAATGGTCAGCAAAAAGGGGAAGGTAACCAAAGTGGACAAAAAGAAGGTGGCAAGAATGGTAAAGATGGTAAAGGTGGAAAAGGCGGAAAAAACGGTAAAAATGGAGATGATGGTACAGATGGTGATGGAGAAGGAGAGAAAAACGATGGTTATGGTGAAGGAGGAAGTGAAGAACAAAATGGCGAACTATTTAAAATTTATCAGAAACAACAGTTATTACGACAGGCATTAGAAGATAAATTAGCCAAGGAAGGAAAAATTGAATCTGCAGGACAATTAATCAAGCAAATGGAAGATATTGAACTCGATTTATTGAATACAGGGTTTACAAGACAGACGCTTCAAAAAATGATGGATGTACAACACCAATTATTAAAAATGGAGAATGCAACGTTTATGCAAGGTCAAGATACCAAACGTAAATCTGAAACAAATAAAGAAGAATTCAATCAAAATAATCCGAGTCAAATTCCTACGGCAAAACAATATTTTAATACTACTGAAATGTTAAATCGTCAAGCATTACCTTTGCAAAATCATTTTAAGAAAAAAATCAGAGAGTATTTTAAGAAGGATACTGAATAATATGATTTAATGCTTTCCTGTAATTTTCAGTACAAAGTAATAATTCTAACATCGTTTAGACATGAAAATATTAATGGCGTTTTTTATTTCGGTTTGTTCTTTTGCTAATCATCCCAGCTATGATCCTGTAAATAAAATTGAAATTGATGAAAAGTATAAAGTAGAAAGTACGTTCTCAGGTAATACAGTTGGTAATGATAGTTTTCATTTAATTATAGCTAAAAATGGAGATACCAAAGACTATGATGTTATTCCTTATCTGTTTAAAGACAATCACATTGTTAAACTAAAAACCTTTTCATTTGATAAACAGCCTGTAATCCTATCTTTTCACAATGCCAAAGATAAATTGTCATTACTCACGCAATCTAAAGTTGGTAGTTCTGAATTTATAAATATTATTGATGTTGATTTAATTTCAGGTAATTATGTTAAATCAGATAATATAGCAACGGAAGATTTTAAAGCATTAATTAGAAAAAAGGATAAAAACTTAATTGTATTTTCAGATAAGAAAAGTGTAAGAATTATAGAGGCTAAAGATGCAAATACAGTACAGACCATTACGGTGAGTTCTGACGCTTCTTCGGCTGAATTCTTAGCATCGCTTTCAGAAAATAGTGTTGAGGCTATAAACAACGATGAATTTGTTTCTAACGGCTCTATAAGTACTTTTAGAGCTTATAGCGATGGTGATAAAGTTATTATTACTGAAGAAAATACTAAAGAAGCAACAACTAATGCTCTTCAGATCCCCCTTAATCAAGGCAATGAAGTTAGTGCTCAATTTAAAACCTTTGGTGGTAAAACCAAGGATAGTAAAATAAAGAAAAGTACATCTTATATAAATAACGATAAATTATACCAACTTAAAATCGGTAAAGAAGAAGGGCAATTAAATGTTTTTGGTCTTAATGATGCGTATAATTCATCTGTAAATATTTTAGAGGTTAAACCTACAAAGCATGCAGAAGGATTTAAAAGTATTAAAGACTTTGTTAAAAACGCTTCTAAGAAGTTTAATGAACCTACAGTTACTATAAATAGTACTAAGAATGGTAAATTAAAGGTAAGGTTCGATTTTGTAAATAAAAACCTATACAATTACCACTATAATTGGTGGTGGCATCATCAATGGCACATGCAACAGATGCAGCATTTTCAAATGATTAATCAACAACAAATGCGGAACTCTATTCCTAGTTTTGGACCTTCTGAACCATTAGATTATTTTTTTGTAGCACAAGAGCATTCTTTTTTTGAAATTACTTTAGATCTTGCAGGTAAGATTGTAGAAGATAAAAATGATGAAAGTGTATACCCTTATTTAAACAAAAAGACCTACGTCAAGCCTTTAAATGATAACAAAAAGTTGAAGCATACGTCTACTGTATTTACACAAGATAATTTTCGATATATCGCTTATGATAAGCGTAACAAATCGTTTAATATAATTAATAAAGCATTATAAATGATTAGTTTTAATTACGAAACCGAGTTTATCATAAACGATGAAGCCAATTATTCTAAATGGATTTCAGAGACCATTTTAGAAGAAGATTGTAGAGAAGGAGAAATTAATTACATTTTTTGTTCTGATGATTATTTGCATAAATTGAATGTAGATTTTCTAAATCACGACACTTTAACTGACGTTATTAGTTTCGATTATTCCGTGGGAAAAGAACTACATGGCGAAATTTATATATCAGTAGACAGAGTCAAGGAAAATGCTTTAGATTTTAAAGTTTCTTTAGAAGAAGAAATGGCGCGTGTTATGATTCATGGTGTTTTACATTATTGTGGTTATAAGGATAAATCTGAAGCTGATGAAAAGCTTATGCGTTCAAAAGAAGATTACTACTTAGCCAAACGAAAGTAGACTTGTGTTTTCATTGTATATTTGCAGCCGCAAAAATTTTAATAGTATAATGTTCCACGTGGAACAAAAATAGATTTCAATATGTTTAATGAAGAGTATGATGTTATAGTTGTTGGTGCAGGTCACGCAGGAAGTGAAGCTGCAGCAGCTGCTGCAAATATGGGAAGCAAAACATTATTGATTACCATGAACCTTCAAAATATTGCACAGATGTCTTGCAATCCTGCAATGGGAGGTATTGCAAAAGGACAAATTGTAAGAGAAATTGATGCACTTGGAGGTTATAGTGGAATTGTATCAGATACTTCTGCAATTCAATTTAAGATGCTTAATAAATCTAAAGGACCTGCAATGTGGAGTCCAAGAGTGCAATCCGATAGAATGCGTTTTGCTGAAGATTGGAGAATGCTCTTAGAAGGGACTGAAAATCTCGATTTTTATCAAGAAATGGTTTCTGGGTTATTAGTGGAAAACCATAAAGTTGTAGGTGTAAAAACATCGCTTGGTGTAGAAGTAAAAGCGAAATCTGTAGTGCTTACTAACGGGACATTTTTAAATGGACTAATTCATATTGGAGATAAAAACTTTGGTGGAGGTAGAGCGGGTGAAAGAGCAGCAACCGGAATTACAGAACAACTCGTTAATTTAGGTTTTGAATCTGGCCGAATGAAAACAGGAACACCTCCAAGAGTCGATGGTCGTTCTTTAGATTTTTCTAAAATGATAGAACAACCTGGAGATGAAGATCCGCAAAAGTTTTCCTATTTAGATGTTACAAAACCACTAACTCATCAGCGTTCTTGTCATATGTCTTATACCAGTGAATTGGTTCATGATTTATTACGCGAAGGGTTTGATCGCTCACCAATGTTTAATGGACGAATTAAAAGTGTTGGACCAAGATATTGTCCATCTATTGAAGATAAGATTAATCGATTTGCAGATAAAGATAGGCACCAATTATTTGTAGAACCTGAAGGTTGGAATACTTGTGAATATTATATTAATGGTTTCTCAACTTCCTTGCCAGAAGATGTACAATTTAAAGCATTGCGTTCTGTAGTTGGTTTTGAAAATGTAAAGTTCTTTAGACCAGGTTATGCTATAGAATACGATTATTTTCCACCAACACAATTAAAACATACTTTAGAAACTAAGTTAGTAGAGGGCTTGTATTTTGCTGGACAAATTAATGGTACTACAGGTTATGAAGAAGCAGCATCTCAAGGTTTAATGGCTGGTATTAATGCAAGCTTAAAAGTACAAGAAAAAGAAGCGTTTACATTGCAACGTGACGAAGCTTATATAGGTGTTTTAATTGATGATTTAATTACTAAGGGTACAGAAGAGCCTTATAGAATGTTTACGTCACGTGCAGAGTATAGAACATTATTAAGGCAAGATAATGCAGATTTTAGATTAACACCTAAAGGTTATGCTTTAGGTTTAGCTTCTGAAAAACGATTAAAACGTATGGAAGAAAAGCAATCTAAATCTGAAGCCTTTGTTCAGTTTTTTAGAGATACTAGTGTTACTCCAGAAGAGGCAAATCCTGTTTTAGAATCTAAAAATTCAGCAGCTGTTAAACAACAAGATAAGATGTTTAAGTTGTATGCTAGACCAAATATTACTATAGATGATGTTCGTAAATTTGAGTCTGTAGAAAACTATATTCAGAATAATGATTTAGATACAGAGATTATTGAGCAGACTGAAATACAAGTTAAATATGCGGGTTATATTGAAAAGGAAAAGAACAACGCCGATAAATTAAATAGACTAGAAAACTTAAAAATCCCTGTTGGTTTTGATTATTCAAAACTAAAATCAATGAGTATAGAAGCACGACAAAAATTAGAAAAAATACAACCTGTAACTATTTCTCAAGCATCTCGAATTAGTGGTGTAAATCCAAATGATATTTCTGTTTTGTTGGTTTATTTAGGACGTTAATTCTTAAGAAAATTGAAATCTCACAATGAATATTGTAATGTTCCACGTGAAACAATTGTATAAAACGCCCACTTGGTGCTTCGCTCGTTAGTTGCGAAACATGAATTATTTTGTTTCGAAACTAATCTTTGAGGGGTAATTTAAATATTCAAAATTGAACTAACTGAATATAAAAAATGGATTTATGGCAAATTGTTTGTTATTAGAAATCCGAAAAATAGTGATAAAACCATTGTTCTCTTGAGGGGGTTTTAAGGGTGTAAAATTAGATAAGGTTAATGGCAGATCTTAATACTGAAAACATTGTTGATATAGAACCCTATAGTTTTACTAATTATTTGGTGAATTCCTTTCTTAGTATTTTTGGTTGGATGTTTGTTGCTTTTGTTCTTTCAATTTTTATTTCAGGTAATGCATCAAATCAAGTAACTATATTGTTGTTTTATATTGGTGTCGTTTTTGTATTACTAGCTTTAAATTTAATAGCTGGTTTTAGGAGACCTTATATTTACATATATAGTATGGTAATTGATAATGACATTGTCACAATAAAATATCTAAGACTTTTTAAAAGGCAATTAATGACTGTTAATATTAATGACCTAGAAGTAAGGTTAGAAAAACAAGGACAGAAAAATTTCGCTTTAATTATAGTTGGTTTAATAGGTGAACATACCTTTCATATCAAACAAACTGAAGTACATCAATGGAAAAAAAAGTTATTAAGTACTACTTTTGAAAAATTATCTGACATAATTACACCAAGAACAATACACTAATTATTATATCATATTCTTAAATTGTGCCCAAAACAACAAGAACATATCTTACTCTAAAAGATCATTCTGTCTCTAAAGAAACGTTCCAATTATTATATAATAAGGAGCTCGATATGCTAGAAACATATCCACAGCCAGAAGGTGAAAAATTATCCGAATATTATAAAAGTGAAGACTATATTTCGCATACAGATACGAAGCGAAATCTATTGGAATTTGCTTATCACAAAGTGAGAGAAATTTCTTTAAAACGAAAATTGAAATTAATCAATTCGTTTCAATCCGAAACTAAAGTACTTTTAGATATTGGATGCGGAACTGGGGATTTTTTGCAAACGGCTTTAAATAATAATTGGAAGGTTACAGGAATTGAACCCAACGAAAGTGCGCGGCAAATTGCAAATTCTAAAACCAACAATTCTGTTTTTAGTACAGAAGAATTATTAAAATTGAAACCTCAGAGTTTTGATGTTATTACACTTTGGCATGTTTTAGAACATTTGCCAAATTTAGAAATGCATACGGCATTGTTAAAATCACTTTTAAAACCAAATGGTACTTTGGTCATTGCTGTTCCTAATTATAAAAGTTACGATGCGGAGTATTATAAAAACTTTTGGGCAGCATATGATGTGCCAAGACACCTTTGGCATTTTTCTAAAAATTCGATTTCAAAATTATTTAGCAAAGAACATATGGCATTGGTGAAACTGTTGCCAATGAAATTTGATGCCTATTATGTATGTCTACTTTCAGAAAAATATAAATCTGGTGTTATGAACCCAATCAAAGCATTTTGGATTGGATGGCAATCAAATCGTAAAGCAAATCGATCTAAAGAGTATTCTTCGCACATTTATGTCTTAAAGAACGCTAATTCTTAATATAAGCAACGCTATTTTTGTATCGCAGCTATAAATGTGTAATTATATTGTAAAATCTTAAAGTGTGCTTAAAACGCTTTATTTAGCTTCGTTTTTAATTGATTTTTAAAATAACAAGCAGAAAGTTCTATAGAAAACATCAATACATAAAAAATAGAGGAAATCACTAACTAACTTTTATACATTTGCAAAAATTAAATTAAAGTAGAAAAATGAAAGTTTGATACTTTCACAAACAATTAAACAATAAAAATAAAATGAAGAAGTTAATTTTAGGCTTAACAGTTTTAGTTGCATTTGCATCTTGTCAAGAACAACAAAAAATTGCATTCATAGATAACGGTAAAGTTATTAATGAATATCAAATGAAAATTGATATTGAAGATAAATTCAAACTTAAAGACGAAGCTTTTAAAGCGAGAATGGATAGTATTGGTAAAGCTTTTCAGGCCGAAGCTCAAGCGTTTCAAGCAAAAGAGCAAACCTTATCTGCAAAAGCAAGACAAGAGATGTACCAAAGTCTAACTCAAAAACAACAAGGCTTACAACAACAATTTCAATACGAGCAGCAACAAATGCAACAAATGTTTAGTGTAGAAATGGATTCTGTAATTTCTAAAGTAAATACGTTTGTTAGTGATTATGGTAAAAAGAATGGTTATACATACATTTTAGGTAAAAATGAAGCTGGAAGCGTTATGTACGGAAGTGAGACTAATGATATTTCTGAAGCGGTAACTACAGCAATTAATGCTGCCTATAATGCTAAAGATTCTAAAAAAGAAGCAACAGAAACAGCTGAAGAGGTTAAATAAAAATAAAAAAAAGTATTTTTTTTTAAAAGCCAAGCCTAAGACGCTTGGCTTTTTTTATGTAGTAAACGTGTTAATTTAATAGATAAATCGGTAAGCACAATTTTAGAGTTTCCGTTACGCTCAATATGGTAAATGGCATCTTGTAATTCGTCTGAAATTTCTAAAATATTTGAATCGTGAACAAAAGGAGCAAAATTTTCAAGTTTAAAGTTGTCTGATTTTGGCTCTAAATACACTAATTCGTCAGCTTTATAATTTAGTAATAAAGCTTGTCTAAAATAGTTTAAGCAAAAGCTTAAAAACTTCTTTTGCGTTTCACGTCCTGTTTTGGCAATTTCTTCGGACCATGAAATTAAATCGTGAATAGCTGCCTTATTTCCTCTAGCTTTAAAAGCAGAACGTACCCAGAGTACAAACCATTTTTCAAACTGAATATCTTCACTATCTTGATAAATTAAATCACAAGCTTTGTTATAGTTACCATTGGCTTGATGTGCAATTTTAGTTGCAACTGACTGCTCAATATGATAGTTTTTAATTAAAGCTTCAGAAATAGCTTCTTCTGCTAAAGGAGGAAAATGTAAAATCTGACAACGCGATCTAATGGTGTTAATGATCTGTTCTTCGTCTTCAGCAATGAGAATAAAGATTGTTTTTTCTGGTGGCTCTTCAATTAATTTTAATAATTTATTGGCACTAGATGTGTGCATTCTTTCAGCCATCCAAATTATCATGACCTTGTATCCGCCTTCATAAGACTTTAGTGTTAAGGATTTTACAATCTCTAAAGCTTCGTCAACACCAATTTGTCCTTGTTTATTGTCTACGCCTAAAAGTTTGTACCAATCAAAGAGGTTTCCATAAGGTTGCTGTTCTAAAAGTTGTCTCCATTCTTCGAGATAATATTTAGAAACCGGTTTGCTTTTTACTTTATCACTAGTTGTTACAGGAAAAGCAAAATGTAAATCGGGATGCGAATAATTCTTAAATTTTAAATTACAAGAGTCGTTTCCTCCTGTATTTTCACCGTTCTTGTTACTACATAGTATATACTGTGCATAAGCTAAAGCCATTGGTAACGTGCCAGAACCCTCTGGACCAACAAATAATTGCGCGTGTGCAATCCTACCAGCATCAACACTTGTAGTAAGGTGATTTTTTATGTGTTTTTGACCTAAAACTTCTGAAAATAACATAAAGCAAAACTATATAAAAAAATTATGTTTCTAATCTTTATATTTGTGTTTCAAAATTTATAAAATGAAGACACTAAACGATTTTAATTTTCAAAATAAAAAAGCATTAATCAGAGTAGATTTTAATGTGCCATTAAATGATGATTTCGAAGTAACAGATGCTACTAGAATTGTATCTGCAAAGCCTACAATTATTAAAATTTTAGAAGATGGCGGAAGTTGTGTTTTAATGTCGCATTTAGGGCGTCCAAAAGGTGTTCAAGAAGAGTTTTCTCTAAAACACATTATTCCAAAAATTGAAGATATATTAGGAGTTGAAGTCAAATTTGCTAGCAACTGTGTTGGCGCAGAAGCAGAAGAAAAAGCAAAAGCTTTAGAACCAGGTGAAATATTATTACTTGAAAATTTACGTTTTCACGAAGAAGAGAAAGAAGGTAATAGAGATTTTGCAGAACAATTATCTAGATTAGGTGATATTTATGTAAATGATGCGTTTGGTACAGCACACAGAGCACATGCTTCTACAACAATTGTCGCTGAGTTTTTTCCAGAAAATAAATGTTTTGGAAGTCTTTTGGCTCAAGAAATAGAGAGTATTAAAAAAGTTTTAGAAGATGGTGAAAAACCTGTTTTAGCAGTTCTTGGAGGTGCAAAAGTATCTTCAAAAATTACAGTTATAGAGAACATCTTAGATAAAGTAGATCATTTAATCATTGGAGGTGGAATGACATTTACTTTTATTAAAGCACAAGGAGGAAAAATTGGAGATTCCATTTGTGAAGATGATAAAATGGAATTAGCCTTAGATATTTTAAAACAAGCCGAAGCTAAAGGTGTAAAAATTCACTTACCAGTAGACGTCGTTGCTGCAGATGCATTTAGTGATACTGCAAACACACAAATTTGTGATGTAAAAGCTATTCCTGATGGATGGCAAGGTTTAGATGCTGGTCCAAAATCTATAGAAAATTTTGATGCCGTTGTAAACCAATGTAAAACGATTCTTTGGAATGGTCCTTTAGGTGTTTTTGAATTACAAAGTTTTGCTAATGGTACAATTGAACTTGGAAACTCCATAGCAAATGCAACTAAAAATGGAGCGTTTTCTTTAGTTGGCGGAGGTGATTCTGTAGCTGCTGTAAAACAGTTTGGTTTCGAAAATAAAGTTAGCTATGTTAGTACAGGTGGAGGAGCAATGCTAGAAAGCCTTGAAGGTAAAACCTTACCTGGAATAGCTGCTATATTAGATTAGTAGTAAAAAAACACTATTTTTAGCAGTTCCAGCGTTTATGATACGCTGAGCTTTTACGAATTAATTTTTCAATGTATATTGAAACGAGCTTGTTCAAAATTTTATCAGTTAGAGCACAGATAGAATATGAACAGTGTTTAACCATTCAAAAACATAAGATATAAACACATGACATTAAAAACGTTTTTATTAGCTTGTTTATGCTTGTCTGTTTGTAGTGGATATTCCCAAACTAAAACTGATAGTATTTCAAAAAAGTCGTCTGACGTTGTTTCAAATAAAGATTCGGTTATAGATGGTAAGCTTTTCGCTTCTGAAAAAAAGATTGACGTAGAAGTTGATACATTAGGAGTTAAAAATCTTAAAGATTTACCTCAGGTTGCAGAACTCGATAAAAAATGGTTAGATGAACTGTATAATAACTCTCTTTTTGATACCATATATAAATCGGTTACAGAGTTAGAGTATGAGCCTGTTTATTATCCAGAACTTTCTACAGATACTTTAAAAGCAAGATTAGAGCGGCTTAATGCGCGAACACCTTTTAATGTAGAATACAATCCATCATTAGAAAGTGTGATTAAAAGTTATCTTAAGCATAGACGGAATTCTTTGGAACGTTTAATGGGTTTAAGTCATTTTTATTTTCCAATGTTTGAGCAAGAATTTGACAATCAAAATATACCTTTAGAGATGAAGTATTTGGCGATTGTAGAATCAGCTTTAAAACCAAGAGCACGTTCACGAGTTGGAGCAACAGGTATTTGGCAGTTTATGTATGGCACCGGAAAGGAGCATGATTTAAATGTAAGCAGTTATGTAGATGATCGTAGCGATCCTATAAAATCTACAAAAGCAGCTGCAGAATATTTAAATAGAGTGTATCGTATTTTTAACGATTGGGATTTGGCTTTAGCCGCATATAATTCAGGACCCGGAAATGTAAATAAAGCCATTAGACGTTCTGGAGGATCTAAAAATTATTGGAATATCCGTCAGAATTTACCAAGAGAAACGGCAGGTTATGTACCAGCGTTTTTAGCAACAATGTATATTTTTGAATATGCAAAAGAGCATGGTTTTAAGCCTGAACGTCCTGCATTTCAGCTAATTCAAACCGATACAGTACACGTGAAACAAATGATTTCTTTAAATCATGTTTCTGAAGCTACAGGAATTAAAATTGAAGAATTACAGTTTTTAAACCCGGCTTATAAATTAGATATAATCCCTAAAGTTAAAGGGAAGACATATGCTTTAAGATTGCCTAGAGAAGCAATAGGGACTTTTGTCACTAATGAAGATAAAATCTACGCTTTTGCTAATGCCGAATTTAATCAGCGTGAAAAACCATTACCAGAAATTGTTAGTGATGACACTAAAATTAGATATCGTGTTCAAAATGGAGATTATCTAGGTAAAATTGCAAGAAAATATGGCGTTAGAGTTAGCCAATTAAAACAATGGAATGGTCTAAGAAGTAATAACCTTAAAATAGGGCAACGATTAACTATTTATCCTAGAAATCATGGTGCTTCAAGCAGTTCAAAGCCTGTAAAAAAAGTTGTTAATACAGCAGGAAAACAAACTTACAAAGTAAAGTCTGGAGATTCGCTTTGGACCATTGCACAAAAATTTTCAGGAGTTTCTGTTCAAAATATTAAAGATTGGAACGATATTAGTGGTAATAAACTCAAGATAGGAATGACACTCGTTGTGTCTAAATAAAAACCAACAAAAACTTAAGCTTATGAGAGCGTTTTATACCGTGTTCTTTTGTGCGTTGCTATTAGCGTGTGGAGATTCAAAAAAAGAGGATAAACAATTGTACTTACCCGCTTCTAATGGGAATTTAAACACAATTTCGGTTGTTGTAGATAATATCTTATGGGAAGATAAAGTAGGGGAAAGCATAAGACATATTTTTGCTGCACCCTTAAATGGTTTACCTACAGAGGAACCAATGTTTAACATGAAACAAATTCCAACTCAGGTATTTGATGGTTTCGCAGCACGAAGTAGAATTGTACTTAAAATTGAAAAAGGCGATGTTGAAGCAACAACTAAAATTGTGAATAATGCCTATGCTAAATCACAAACTGTTGCTGTTGTTGCTGGTAAAACAGATAATGATATTATTGCGCAATTACAGGAAAATAAAGCTAAAATAATTGATGCATTTAATAAAGAAGAAGTAAAAGAGAAGCTAAGAAGAATTAACTTGTCATTATTGGAAGATAAAGACATGGAAAATAAGTTTGGAATAACTATAGATATGCCTTCAGCTTATAAAATTGGTAAAGCAGACGATGATTTCTTTTGGATTAGAAAAAGTCTTAGTAATACCAAAACCATAGATTTAATGGTTTATGAAGTGCCTATGGAAACGATTTCTAAAGGAGATAGCACAATTATAGATATTATAAAAATGCGTGATAACATTACAAAAACTAAAATACCAGGAGAAGATGGTATTTATATGGCTGTAGAAGATGCTTACGCTCCTTCAATGTTCAAAACTATTATTGATAATAAACCCGCTTACGAAGTAAGAGGTATGTGGGAAATGAAAGGTTTTACAATGGCAGGACCTTTTATTACATATGCTATTGAAGATAAAATAAACAATCGTTATTTAGTTGCAGATGGCTATGTATATGCACCGTCATTACCAAAACGAGACTATATTTTTGAGCTAGAAGCTATGATTAAATCAATCACTATTAAGTAACAAAAAAGCCAACTTTTTAAAGTTGGCTTTTTTTATGTTTCTTGTTTTGAGGTCTCTATTCTTTATCGTCAGCAGACTCGTCTTTGTTTGCTTTTTTAAATTCTTTTAAACCACTACCTAAACCTTTCATTAGTTCAGGAATCTTTTTACCACCAAATAGTAATAAAACAACTACAGCAATTAGAATTACTTGAGGCCATCCAATCATTAAAGGTATAATGCTTAAACTCATAACTTATAATTTAGACCGCAAAGTTAGTAATTATAGTTTAATTATAGCGTTGTTCATTCTATTTTAACTTTGAGCTTATAATAAAGGCAAATGAGTGTTTTATTATTGTTATTATTATGTTATAATAAGCTTAGCTAACTTTAATATTTTATCATGGCGCTATTTAAGTATTTTAACTAATTTTGTTTTAATGGCAAAGAATAAAAAAAAGGAAAAGAAATTCACTAAAAAGTTACTTCACAAGTATCGTTTGGTCATACTAAATGAAGACACTTTTGAGGAGCGTTTTGCTATAAAGCTAACACGTCTCAACGTTTTTATTTTAACATCGCTTTCTGCTATATCACTCGTATTTTTCACGGTTTTATTAATTGCATTCACACCTTTAAGAGAATATATTCCAGGATATTCCTCTGCTAAGCTAAAAAAGAAAGCAACCATGTTAAATTATAAAACCGATTCTTTGGTACAAGAATTAGAGTTAAACAAACGCTATTATGCCTCTATAAGAAAAGTACTCACAGGAGATGTTGCTACTTTAGAATTTAATAGAGATTCAGTTATAGAAGCAGCTAAAAATGATCTTGATATTTTACAAGTACCTACAAATAGGGAAGATTCGTTGTTAAGAGAAAAAGTTGCTAAAGAAGATAAGTATAATTTGTTTGAAGTTTCTGGAGATCAGTCTAATTATGTGTTGTTTCCGCCAGTAAACGGTACCATTTCAGAAGGTTATAATTTAGAAGAAAAACATTATGCGGTAGATGTTGTTGTTGCAGTTAATACTCCTGTAAAAGCAACAGCAGATGGCACTGTTATTTTTGCAGAATGGACGGTAGAAACGGGCTATGTGGTCATTATAGAACATAATAGAGAGTTAATCTCTGTTTATAAGCACAACTCAGCAATTACAAAAGCTCAAGGAGATATTGTAAAATCTGGAGAAGTTATTGCCATGTCTGGTAATGCTGGTGAATTAACCACAGGACCACACCTTCATTTTGAACTTTGGAGTAAAGGTTACCCAGTAAACCCAACTAACTTTATTAATTTCGAATAATGGCATCATTAAAAGCTGCGCTTTCAAAACCCTTTGCTAAATACGTCGCAAAGCGAATTAAAAAATGGTCATCTAAGCCTGTTGAAACGCAACAAAACGTTTTTCAAAATTTAATTGCTCAGGCCAAGCAAACGGCTTTTGGAAAAGACCATAATTTTAGTGCTATAGCTACTTATGAAGATTTTCAAGCTAATGTTCCTATTAGAGATTATGAAGAATTAAAGCCTTATGTAGAACGTGTTGTTGGTGGTGAAGAAGATGTTCTGTGGAAGGGTAAACCTATTTACTTTGCTAAAACTTCAGGAACAACCTCTGGAGCTAAATATATTCCAATTACAAAAGAAAGTATGCCAACGCATGTTGAAGCCGCTAGAAATGCGATTTTAATGTATATCTATGAAACAGGACATTCTAAATTTGTAGATGGCAAAATGATTTTTCTTCAAGGCAGTCCTATTTTAGAAGAAAAGAATGGTATAAAACTGGGGAGATTATCAGGGATTGTAGCGCATTATGTACCTAAATATCTTCAAAAAAATAGAATGCCAAGTTTAGAAACGAATTGTATTGATGATTGGGAAACTAAAGTTGAAGCTATTGTAGATGAGACCATAAATGAAGATATGAGTATCATTTCGGGAATTCCGTCTTGGGTACAAATGTATTTTGAAAAACTGATTGAAAAGTCAGGTAAAAATGTTGGAGATCTCTTTAAAAACTTTAATCTTTTCATTTTTGGAGGTGTCAATTATGAGCCTTATCGCGCAAAATTTGAAAACTTAATAGGAAGAAAAGTAGATAGTATAGAATTGTATCCCGCAAGTGAAGGTTTTTTCGCTTTTCAAGATAAACAGAATGAACGAGGTATGTTACTTCAATTAAATTCAGGTATATTTTATGAGTTTGTTGAAGCAGAACATTTTTTTGAAGATAATCCTAAACGGATCACTATTGGAGAAGTAAAGTTAAATGTAAATTATGTAATGATTATTTCTACTACAGCAGGACTTTGGGCATACAATATTGGAGACACTGTAGAGTTTACATCATTAAAACCCTATCGCGTGATTGTAAGTGGACGCATAAAACATTTTATTTCAGCATTTGGAGAGCATGTTATAGGAAAAGAAGTAGAGCAAGCTTTAAAAGAAGCTACAGCAAATACATCGATATCTGTAAATGAGTTTACGGTTGCACCTCAAATAAATCCAGAGGAAGGCTTACCATATCACGAATGGTTAATTGAGTTTGAAAATGAACCAGAAAATTTGCAAGATTTTATTATAGCTTTAGAGCAGTCTTTACAACAACAAAACAGTTATTATTTAGATTTAATTGAAGGAAAGGTACTTAGACCTTTAAAAATCACTAAAATTGTGACTAATGGATTTCAGATGTATATGAAATCTATTGGGAAATTAGGAGGGCAAAATAAAATCCCTAGACTTTCTAACGATAGAAAGATAGCAGACATGATGTATCAACTAAATTTAGCGAAATAACGCTATATTTGTAGGTTAAAATAGAGTATGAGTACAACTAAGAAAAAACACGAAAGAACTAGAGCACAAGAAAGTTCTAGCGCTATAGAACGCATGTATATTACAATGCGTCACCTTTTTAATAGAGGATTTTATAAACCTATGGGTGTTTCTGGAGAAACATTACGAGAAGCGTTATTGCTTTTGCGTCCAGAAATATATGGTTCTATTGGGGATGAAAAAGCAGAATTAGAGGGTTTGCTTTATGTTGTAGACCGCTTACCACAAGGTATTGAAGAGTGTACGTTTATCAATCTTACCAGTGATGAAGGTTATGCTAATTCGCATTTTAAAGCTATAATTCCACCTAAAAGAAGGCGTAATTGCTATCGTATAGACAATGAGCAAATGAATATCGAAATCACGAGAGGTCGCTCTGAGATTTATGATATTTTAACGCATCTTACGTTTTTGTTTGTAGAGTCTCATAAAATCAGTAAACGCGTTATTATCGATGAAGATGGTTCTACAGTTAGAGACTGGCAAAAACTAGAAAATGCTGTTAACTCTACTAAGAAACTAACCCAAAAAGAACGCGAAATTGCCATTACACATACCGCTAATATATTAGGTAGAACGTTTAATGAATTAACAGAAGCGTATCCAAAATTTGCTACTGAAAATCAACCAGAACGTTTATTACAAATTGTATATTGGTTGGGTAAATTGGCCATAGAAGAAACCATTAATAACAATAAGCGTACAATAACCTTTAGTCCTGTTTTAAGAGAACGATTAGGACACCATATTCACGGAGAAATTTGGGCAGATACGATTAAAGCTACGTTACACAAAAACGGTTTGTTAGAGCGCCCAATTCATATCATTAGTGCTAATATGCACAGTGTAATGAATTCCTTATTTGCTAAAGGAGCACTTAAGGGCGCTGATGCTAAAAAAGACATTTTTCAAACTTATGAAGCTTTAAGTGATTCTAAAAATTCTGCATTACGCAATAAAGTAGAAAAATCTGCGTTGCAGAACGGCATGATTTATATAAAAGACACGTCTGGAACCAACATAGATGTTCAAATTTTTGATACGGATAAAATTGATTTTTCTAAATCAGAATTTAAATACTTAGAAGAGGTAAAGGATAATAAAGCTGTAATATTTGTAATGGATTATGCTTTTGGAGAGCAAGCTTATGAGACTTTAGATGAGTTTTTAAAACCTATAAAAGTTGATGATAAAAATGTACACTTAGATGTGAAGTCTATTTCAATAATGGGAAAAGCGGGCATTTTAGAAGGAGGTAAAGGTGATGTTATGATTCCTAATGCACATATTTTTGAAGGTACAGCAGATAATTATCCCTTTAAAAATGAGTTGAGTAAGGATGATTTATCAGATTGTGGCGTTTCTGTTTATGAAGGTACAATGGTTACCGTTTTGGGAACTTCACTTCAAAATAAAGAGATTTTAAAATTCTTTAAAAAATCAACATGGAATGTTATTGGTTTAGAGATGGAAGGTGCACATTACCAAAAAGCAATACAAGCAGCTTCTAGAGTAAGAGGAAGCATTAATGAAGATGTAAAGGTAAGATATGCTTACTACGCTAGTGATAATCCATTAGAAACTGGTGGCACATTAGCCTCTGGAGGGTTAGGAACTTCTGGTGTAAAACCAACTTACGTGATTACAAAAAAAATACTAGAACAAATATTTAATTCATAACCAATGAGTGAAAAATTACCACAACAAAACGATAGTGAAGAGATAGATTTAGGACAATTTTTTAGTGCTATAGGAAATTTATTTCAAAGATTATTTAATTTTATAGGTAGCATATTCAAGGGGATTTTTTCTGCTATTATCTACACAATAAAGCCTCTTGTAGTACATTTTAAAGTGGTTGTAGTTATATTAACAGTAACGGTAATACTAGGTTACATTTATGAAAAGACAAATGATCCTGTTTATTATTCAGAGATGTTGGTAAAACCGTACTTTGATTCTAAATATCAATTATCTAGTAATATCAATTATTTTAATGCATTAATTAGTTCTAAAAACGTAAAAGAATTGTCTAGTATTTTTGAAATAGACACTCTAAGCGCTAAAGAATTAATAGGTTTTGATTTAGAAGCTGGTCCTGAGACGCAAAATGATTTATTTATTGAATATGATGAATATATTAAGTCTATTGATACATCTCTTGTAGATGAACTTACTTATAAAGATTATATAGATAAAAGAGATTTTATGTCAGGAAGAGTGTTTGCTATAAAAGCAAAATCGAATGATATCTCTATTTTTCCAAGACTACAAGAAGGGTTTAGAAAGACTTTTGAGAATGAGTTTTCAAAGCATCAAAAGCGTGTAAGAGACACAATGGCCTATATAGATCGTTTATCTTTAACAACAGAATTATCACGTTTAGATAGCATTCAAAAAACATATTTGGCAGCGATAAGAGAGGAATCTAAAAATAGAAATCTAGTTTTTGGAACAGGAAGTATGCTTCCGCTTCAAGAAGAGAAAAGAGCGACTAAAGAATATGAGCTGTTTTTAAGAGAGCAAGGGATACGATATAAGTTAAATGAATTAAACCGAACGATAGCAGAGGAAAATACTTTTTTCGATATCCTAGCACCTTTTGATAAATTAGGGAAAAAAGATAAGAGTTTTGAGTACAGTTATCGTCTTTTATTTCCTGCGATAGCTTTAGTTCTTTTTATCCTATGGTTTTTAGCATTAAAAGCATTCAAATATATTAAAGACTATGAATAAAACAGTTTTAATAACAGGTGGAGCGGGCTTTATAGGATCTAATTTTATAGTCTATTTTTTAGAACGTTATAAAAACATTAAAGTTGTTAATTTAGATAAGCTCACTTATGCAGGTGAGCTTTCTAATTTAGAAAAACTAGAAGGAAATAGTAATTACGAGTTTATTAAGGGAGATATTTGCGATACAACGCTTGTAAACGATCTTTTTATTAAACACCAATTTACTGATGTTATTCATTTTGCAGCAGAATCTCATGTAGATAATTCTATAAAACATCCAGATGCCTTTATTAATACTAATGTTTATGGCACGTTTAATTTATTAAATATAGCCAAAAACCATTGGATGGATGCTCCTTTTTCATTTAAAAAGGCATGCGAAACTAACAGATTTCATCATATTTCTACAGATGAGGTCTATGGTACTTTAGGTGAAACAGGTTTGTTTACAGAGGATACTCCTTATGCGCCTAATAGTCCGTATAGCGCCTCAAAAGCATCGTCTGATTTTATTGTAAGAAGCTATTTTCATACTTACGGAATGAATGTTGTAACCACCAACTGCAGTAATAATTATGGTCCTAAACAACACGATGAAAAGCTTATACCAACCATTATTAGAAAAGCCTTGAATAGCGAACCTATTCCAATCTATGGTGATGGAAAGAATATTAGAGATTGGTTGTATGTAGAAGATCATTGTAAAGGAATAGATATAGCGTTTCAGAATGGTAAAGCTGGAGAAACCTATAATATTGGTGGGAAAAATGAACGCGACAACTTATATATAGCACATAAAATTTGTGATATTTTAGATGATTTAAAACCCAAAAACAAAGCCTATTCGGAACAAATTACCTTTGTAAAGGACAGGCCGGGACATGATTTTAGGTATGCTATTGATGCCTCTAAAATTGAAACAGAATTAGGTTGGCAAGCTGATGAAAATTTTGAAACAGGAATCGTTAAAACCATTGAGTGGTACTTAAATAAATATAAAAACGAATAGAATTAGTACTCAGTTTTTTAAACTGAATGGTAATTTTTCAAAAATACACTGAGGATGAAAGGAATAATTTTAGCAGGAGGATCTGGTACAAGATTGCATCCATTAACTTTGGCGGTAAGTAAGCAGTTAATGCCTATTTATGATAAACCCATGATTTATTATCCTATTTCTACTTTGATGTGGTCTGGTATAAAGGATATTTTAATTATTTCTACACCTCAAGATTTACCTTTATTTAAAAAGCTGTTAGGAGATGGAAAGTCCTATGGTTGTAATTTTGAGTATGCCGTTCAAGAGTCACCAAACGGATTAGCAGAAGCCTTTATTATTGGAGAAGAATTTATTGGAGACGATAAGGTGGCGTTAATTCTTGGTGATAATATTTTTTATGGTACGGGTTTAGCAGATTTATTGCAACAAAATAATAATCCAGATGGAGGTATTATTTACGCTTATCATGTGCACGATCCCGAACGATACGGAGTTGTAGAGTTTGATGAAAATGACATAGCTGTTTCTATTGAAGAGAAGCCTAAAAAACCAAAATCAAATTATGCGGTTCCAGGTATTTATTTTTATGATAACTCAGTTGTAGACATCGCTAAAAATATAAAGCCTAGTAAACGTGGAGAATTAGAGATAACAGACGTTAATAAAACCTATTTAACCCAAGGAAAATTAAAAGTTAGTGTATTAGATAAAGGCACAGCGTGGCTAGATACTGGTACCTTTAAATCTTTAATGCAAGCATCTCAATTTGTACAAGTTATAGAAGAACGTCAAGGTTTAAAGATAGGGTCGATAGAAGAAGCCGCATATAGCATGGGTTATATTGATAAAAAACAATTTATAAAAGTGGTGAAACCATTAACAAAAAGTGGTTATGGAAAACACTTATTAAGTTTAGTCTCAGAATAAAATGATTGTAAAAGAAACCAAATTAAAAGGGTGTTTTATAATAGAACCTCAAGTATTTTCCGATAAACGTGGTTATTTTGTTGAAAATTACAACCAAAAAGCCTTTAATAAGGCGCTAGGTTTAGATATTAATTTTGTTCAAGATAATGAGTCAAAATCTTCAAAAGGAGTGCTTAGAGGCCTGCATTATCAATTAGGCGAGTATGCGCAAGCCAAGTTAGTAAGAGTTGTTAAAGGTGCTGTATTAGATATTGCGGTAGATCTCAGAGAAGGTTCTAAAACGTTTGGGGAACATATTTCTATAGAGCTTTCAGAAAACAATAAAACCCAATTATTTGTACCAAGAGGTTTTGGACATGGTTTTATTGTTTTAGAAGATGAAACCATTTTTAGCTACAAATGTGATAATTACTATCATAAAGCATCAGAAGCTGGCGTCATATATAATGATAAAGATTTAAATATCAATTGGCAACTGCCTAGTTCAGATTTTATACTTTCAGAAAAAGACCTCATATTACCGACTTTAAAAGACGCTAAATTATGATACATGTACTTGTGACTGCGAAAGACGGTCAATTAGGACAATGCTTTCAAAGTTTGGCTGTTAAACATCCCAATATTCAATTTGTTTTTAAATCGTCATCTGATTTAGATATTACAAACACAGCCAATATCGAAGATGCACTTAAAGACCATACGTTTGACTATTGTATTAATTGTGCCGCTTATACAGCTGTAGATAAGGCCGAAGAAGCAATAGAGTTAGCAGATAAGGTAAATCATATAGGAGCAAAGCTATTAGCAGAATCTTGTAAGAAATTTAATGTCACTTTAATTCATGTCTCTACAGATTTTGTGTTTGATGGTAAAGCAACAGTACCGTATTTAGAAGATGATATTACGAATCCCTTGGGTGTGTATGGTAAAACGAAATTAGCAGGAGAACAAGCCATTTCTAATGTATTGGAAAACTATTTTATAATTAGAACATCGTGGTTGTACTCAGAATATGGTAATAATTTTTTAAAAACCATGTTGAGGTTATCTAAAGAGCGCAATGAAATAGGTGTTGTAGGTGACCAAGTAGGAAGCCCTACTTACGCAAGAGATTTAGCAGATATGATTCTAAGACTTATTGAGTCTAAAAATACTAGCTATGGTGTCTATCATTACAGTAATAAAGGTGTGGTAAGTTGGTATGATTTTGCTAAAGAAATTTTTAAACTAAGTGATAGCTCTATTACACTCAATAAAATTGAAACGAAAGATTACCCAACTCCCGCTGTACGACCTAAGTATAGTGTATTACATACTGAAAGAATAAGTAAACTATTAGATCTTAAAATTCCGAATTGGAAAGTTAGTTTAACACAAGCCATTTCTAATCTTTAACTGATTACAAAATATTTGATAAAAAATAATTGAGGAGCTTAATAACAAATTAAAGCTATTCATTATTTTATAATTATTAAGATTAGTATTATTGTATTCTTTTTATAAATACTGTCTTGTTGCTTTACTATAAGAAGGTTAATAAATATAATTTTATTAAGAAACCACCTTATTTCATATGTTATTTAATTCGCTAGATTTTGCTATATTTTTCCCAATCGTTTTTGCGCTCTATTGGCTTGTAGCTAGAAACCTTACCTTAAGAAATGTTCTAATTTTAGTTGCTAGTTATACCTTTTATGGTTGGTGGGATTGGCGTTTTTTATTTTTAATTGCGGTAAGTACTTTAGTAGATTTTTATGTAGGTAAAAAAATGCATAAAATAGAAAACAAGAAGAAGCGAAAACAATTACTGTTTGTTAGTTTATTGGTCAATCTAGGGTTTTTAGTTTATTTTAAGTACACCAACTTTTTTATTGAATCATTTGTAGATTCGTTTCGGTTGTTTGGTAAAGAACTTGAAGTTTCAACACTAAATATAATATTACCTGTAGGGATTAGTTTCTATACATTTCAAACGTTAAGCTACACCATAGACATTTATAGAAAACAGTTAAAGCCTACAAACGATATTATTGCGTTTAGTGCATTTGTGTCGTTTTTTCCACAATTAGTAGCTGGTCCAATTGAAAGAGCATCTCATTTATTACCTCAATTTTATAAAACGTATACGTTTAATTACAAACTTGTAAAGTCTGGTCTTCTACTTATGGCTTTTGGTTTATTTAAGAAAATGGTTATTGCAGATAGGGCTGCGCTTTACGTTAATCAGGTTTATAATAATGTAGATGATTATGGAGGTGTGGGCTACATTTATGCAACAGTACTCTTTGCATTTCAAATTTATTGTGATTTTTCTGGATACTCAGATATTGCTATTGGGTTAGGGAGAACAATGGGCTTTGATTTAATGAAGAATTTTGATAGTCCATATATTTCAAAATCTCTTACAGAGTTTTGGAGGCGTTGGCACATATCGTTATCAACTTGGTTTAGAGATTATTTATATATCCCTTTAGGTGGAAGTAAAAAAGGAAAGTACAGAACTTATGCCAATCTTTTTATTGTTTTTGTCGTGAGTGGTTTATGGCACGGTGCTGCAATGACGTTTATTATTTGGGGAGCGATACATGGTATTATTCTTATGATAGAAAAAGGAACCTTTACATTTAGAAAAAGGTTGTTTAATAAAATAGGTTTGGACAAAAACAATTTTTCAAATCATCTTTTCTTCGGTTTCATTATTTTTACTATTGTTTGTTTTGGATGGGTATTTTTTAGAGCAAACTCACTAAGTGATTCTCTTCAAATAGTTTCGGGATTTTTTAGTGATTTTAATTTAGGAGATATGTTTAAAAAAGAAACCTATTTAATAGGTTTTAAACCGAATGAATTTAAGGTCATTACAATAGCTATTTTAATGTTGTTTGCATTTGAATACTTTCATAAAAAACATAACAGTATAAAGTTTTTAAATAACCAATCAACATTATTTAGATGGTCATTTTACTTAAGTATTGTAATATTAATAATGCTCTTTGGTATTTATGGTGATAGAAATATTCAGGAATTTATTTATTTTCAATTTTAGAAATTTCATATGAAAAAATTAATTTTAAAGCTTTTGATATTCGTTGCTATTTTTGCTTTTTTGTTACTGTACTTCGATTCGTTTTTCATAGATAATGACCACTCATCTGTTAGTTCGTATCAAACATTATATGAGGAGGATAGGGAGTCTGTAAGTGTGGTCTTTTTAGGTAATTCTCACCAAGGTAAAGGGGTAGATGCAAATATTATAAATGCTAAGTGTAAGACAAATTCATTAAAAATTAATGGAGCAGGTATAAGTATAGCTCAAATTTACTTTAACCTATTAGAAACATTACAATATCAATCTCCTCAAATTGTTGCTATAGAAACTTGGGCACTTATTGATAAAGGAGTGAGATATAATAAGATTGCAGACTCAAGTGGAAATTTAATGGCTTCACCATTTAAAATGGAATACAATAAAAGATTTGGTAAAGTCAAGTACGAGGAGATCTCAAGTATTTATCCAGATAATAAATGGTTTCATATGTTTAACGCGTTTAGATTTCATAACAATTGGCAAGATAGCGAAATGTGGTCTAAGTCATTACAAGCAAAATTTAGCTTTTCAGCTAAAGAACGAAGCCACAATAAAAAAACAAACTGGCATTTATCTTCGGCAAGCATAAAAGCATTTAACGAAAAAAGCTTTAATACTCAAAATTTGGAGCTTACAAAACATGAAGAGGAATACATAAATAAGATTATTGATTTGTCAATAAGTCATGATTTTAAAATATTATTTTACACTGTTCCTGTATATAGAACTTATTACAATAAAACTAAAGAAGGATTTGATGTTGTAAACAAAGAGATTGAACGAATTACTAATGCACATAAAAATATAGATTTTCTTGATATAAATAAGAAAGTTTCAGGTTTTGATTACACCTGTGTTGTAAATGAAAAAGTATCATCTAATCAACATGCTAATTATAAAGGCCAAATTAAAACAAGTTCTACTTTGGCAAATTATCTAATGAATAACTACAACATAGACGAAAGTGATGTCTTTAAAAAAACATTCTTATCAACACCTGAAAACTTACTCTATAACGCAAATAAAGTTATAGAAGCTAAGACCTTTATTGGCTCTATAAATAAAATAAATGGTCAGTTTTATAAAGATATAGAAGGGGATAAAGTTGTCACTATTGCTGAAAGCGTACAAACAATAAATTTGGAAGGCTGGATGCATAAAGAAGGTGTCTCTAACTTGGCAGGAAATAAAGTAGTTGCCTTGAAGAAAAATACTAATTTTGTTTATATTGTATCAGGAAATCAAATAAAAGAAAGAAAAGATTATAAGTTGGTTGAAAAGTATGGTAAAGATTTTAAAAACAGTGGATATCGGGTAGAGTTGTCAAAAAACTTATTAGAAAAGGGTACGTATACTGTTTTTCATATTATTAGAGATAAAGAAAAAAAATATCATTTGAAGAATACCCACAAGCGTATAGTCATTGAATAATAGAACTATTTAATTCTGATTAATTTACTTTAACTTACCCCAAAAAAAATAGGTAAATACGCTGCTTTTATTCGTGTAATCAGATATTACTAATTTTAATTATATTAAAAAAGTCTATCGACTTTCTGCTTATAGTGGTTTAGTTTTAAGTCATTTAAACGTAATGACATTTTTTGAAAATCAAATAAAAGATTATTTTTACGGATATTAAGTCGGTTTTATCTAGCTCTAATCTTAATTTATTACATTAAATAATAAAGAAATATGGTAAAAAGCTATTTTAAAAAAGAGACCAATTTATTTACTTACAAATCAATGATTGCCCCTTCATTAGATTATGAAATTTAATTCTATCACTTCAAAACTATTAAACTCTAGTCTTTTAGGGAGTAGTTTAAAGGTTCTTTTTATTAAAATTCTTGGTGTTTTGCTTCTTTTTGCTGTTTCACTATTTTTAACCAATTACTTTCCGCCAGAATTAGTTGGACAATATGACTTTGTCCGAACTCTTTTAATGATAATTGGAGGGCTATCCGTTTTAGGAATGGATCAATCTATAATTTATTACTCAGGTTTTTTTAAATCTCAAAATTCAATGGGCTCTTTGAGAGCCACTTATTTTAAAATGCTTACTCTCGTTTTACTTGCTAGCAGTATACTTTGGGTACTAAACAGTTTAATCCCTAATGATTTTATTAATGAACTATTTAATAAGCCAAAAGCATCATTACTTTTTAATAAAGTTATTTTAGCACTGTCTTTTTATGCTATTACATTTTTAAATATAGACATGTTAAGAGCTTTAAATAAAACTATTTTATCTGAGTTGTTTAGAAATATTTTTAGACACCTACCATTTTTGTTTTTAGCAGTTTATTTAGTTTATAACTCAAACGAAGCTTATTTAATTGATGCTTATTTATGGAGTTTTGCAAGTTTAGCTCTAGTCTCTTTTATTATTATTTACAGAAAATTTTTAAAATCGAAATTTGAGATTAAAATAGATAATTTAAGTTATAAGACTATTTTCTTAAAATCATATCCAATGGCTATAAGTGCGTTATCTTATTTTTTAATGCAGAGTATTGATGTTTTGTTATTAGCTAAATATAGTACGTTTGATAACGTTGCATTTTATGCTATAGCGGTGAAATTATCAACAATATCAACATTAGCGCTTTTGTCAATAAATATTATTGCAGGACCAAAGATAGCTGAATTCTATTCTAGCAACAGTATTGAAAAGTTAAGGCGCTTATTACAAAATAGTAATAGACTTATTTTAGTTTTAACATTGCCAGTATTAATTGTACTATCATTATTTTCAGAATGGATTTTAGGCTTATTTGGCAAGGAATATATTGTTGCTCAGAGTGCGTTATTAATATTATTAGGCGGACAATGTTTTAATTTTTTATTGGGGCCATTAGGGGTGTATATGAACATGACAGGTAAGCAAAACAAACTACAAAGAATTCTTATTTTAGGTTTATTAATCAATGTTGTTTTAAACATTATTTATATCCCTAAGTATGGAATGATTGGTGCTGCTTCATCAACTGTTGTAAGTATGATTATTTGGAAAATTCTAGCAACTATAATTATATATAGACAGGATAAAACAAAAACATTTATTTCATAAGATTAAAATTGTAGATAAAAAAAATAGTTAACTTTGAATTTATATGTAGCAAAGTGATTATAGGCTATAAATCAAGAAAAATATAAGGGAAAAGCGTAAAATAACTTTTAAAGTTATAGAGAAATATTAATGAAACAAGAATTCTTAACAACCAAATATGAATATTGCAATTAAGCTAAAAAATCTAATTTTAGTTATTTTTTTGTTAGGTGTATTTTTTATTCCATTTAATTCATTTAAGGGTTTTGCTATATTTGGTGTTTTAGGAGAATATAATAGAGATTCTTGTGTGCTTTTTTTTTTATTATGCTCGGTAATATTATTTACTACAGGAAAAATAAAAATACCTTATCATAATATTATTTTTCAGCTGCTAATTTTATTTATATTTTGGGTTATACTTTCTGTAGTTTTTAATAGTTATGATATGTTTGGCTATTATTACAAGCAAAGAACAGGTTTTGAGCGTTTTATAAGACAATTTGTTTCCTTACTTATTTCAGCTATTATTCTGTTTATAACCTTCTATAATATTATTGAAAAGTTTGATCTTAAGACTATTATCCTTAAAATAAGAACAATATTTCTTTATTCATTAGTTATAGTAGTTGTATATGGTAGTATAGAGTTTTTAATCATTAAATTCCATATGGATGGATTAAGAAGTACTTTACACCTATTTGATTATTTTCCTTTTACATCAGTTAATATAGATAAATGGACTCGCAGAATTTCCTCTGTTACTTTTGAACCTCCAGCGTTAGCAACATATTTATTAAGTATTGCAGGATGGATGTTTAGTTACATACTTACAGGAAAAGGGTTTAAGCGTTTTTTACCTGGAATATTTGTCATTCTTTTTGCTTTTTTGTCAGAATCAAGGGCAGTATTTTTTATAATAATTATTCAAGTTTTTGTTTTTATTCTTTTTTTAATTAGAAAAAGAAAATTCAATAGTTTATTTGCTAAAATATTTCTTGTATCTGTATTTGCTGGTGCTGCAGTTGTAACATTCTTTCTCAAATCCACAGTAGAATATGTCTATGATGAATTAACATCTTTTAAAATTGATGACAGTGTACATTCTACATCTAATAAAACTCGATTTGGGATACAAACAGCTATGTTTGAGGTTTTTAAAGAGAGTCCAATCGTAGGTGCAGGATATGGCTTACAGGCTTTTGAGTCAACAAAGAAATACCCAAAATGGGCAACCGAAGATAATTGGGAGTTTAGACTTAAACATTTAAATGAAAATCATCCATCATTTCCACCAGGATTTAACTTATATCTTAGAATTTTAGCAGAAACAGGAATTATAGGATTTTTTATATTAATTACTTTTTTTATAAGTATTTTAATGTGGTGTTACAATAAAACGTTTAAAAACCCTAGTGGTAGCACTGTTATTCCTCTTATATTAATGATTTCAATGGTAGGATATATTTTTAATTGGTTAAAAACAGACACATTTAGGGTTTATGGTTTTTGGTTATGTTTAGCAATTATAATGGTAATGATAAAACAAAACAAACAATTAATTAATGAATCAAAGTAGAATTATCCTTGTAATGGCACATTACAATAACCCTAAAGGGTTAGAAGAATCATTGGTCTCGATAAATGAGAAAATTGATATTGATATTCTTGTAGTTGATGATGGAAGTGAGCATAAGCCAAATGAAGAAAGATTAAATCAAATTTATAATTCTGGTAAAATTTACTTTGAGTATTTAAAAGAAAATAAAGGAGTAGGCGTCGCAGCAAATCGTGGATTAGAAGTAGCTTTAAATAAGAACTATGAATTTATTGGTCGTTTTGATTGTGGGGATATTTTTATGAAAGATAAATGCTCTAAACAAATTAATTATTTAGACCAAAATAAAGAGGTGAAACTCATAGGTACTTGGGCAAATGTTATTGATGAGCATGGAAATTTTTTACACGAATTAAAGCCCCCAACAGATTATGAAACGTTAAAGAAAAAAATGTACTTAAATAGTATGTTTTTAAATCCATCAGTAATATTCTATTCTAAAATTTTAGACAAGGTTGGTAATTATCCTTTTAAGTACAGGAGAGCATCACAGGATTATGCGTTTTTTTTCAAAGCACTTAAGCATTATAAGGTTGAAAATTACCCAGAAATATTAATGTATTATGTTTCTGATCCTAATTCCATTTCAACAAAGAAAAGAAGGCTTCAAGTGTTTAATAGAATTCGTATAATTTTAGATAATTTCCACTTTGGTTTCTATCCCATTTATGGATTATTTAGAAATATTCTATTACTATTTGTATCTAGAAAAGTGACAACAGAATTGAAGAAAAAATTTAAACTGAATTGAAGTTCTTACATAAAATATATCATTATCTGTTTTACGCATTGGTGTTTACCATTCCGTTTGAAGATGATATTAGAGCTGTCCCAAATATTCTTATTGGAATATTATTTGTCTTACTTCCTTTTGTAGAGAAACAGTTTGTTAAAAAACTCCTAGCAAACAAGGTATACATAATAGTTATAGCATTAATACTTTTTACTGTATTATCATCTTTAATTATAGGTACAATTTCAGAGGATATGTACGTTATAAAAAAACTGTTTATTTCAATTGCAGTTTTAGTTTTATCGATCCCTATAAAAAAGAGTTTTAAGATACAGTTGTTCTTTATACTATCAGTAACCTTAGGTAATTTTATTTCTGTATTTAGCCTTGTAAACTATGCGTCGGAAGTTGGAGCGTTTGAAATTGCATCAGGACAACATATTAATGATTTGCTATTTATAGAGCGCTTATATTTTGGATTTATTAACTCTTTAAGTATTGCTTTTTCTTTAAAAATATGGTCTAAAGTACCTAAGAAATATAGATTATTTCTTGTGTTTAATATGTTATTAAGTGCTTGTATGCTGTTTCTAGTGGTTTCTAGAATGGCAATTATAACTGTTTTATTAATATTTATGATAAAGGTTTTTTATGAGACTAATTTAAAAAAATCACTAATTACAGTTGCACTTATATTAGGTACAGTTGCTGCGTTTTTCTTATTCAATGATAATTTAGCTAAACGCTTTTTATATGTTGATAAGAAAAATGATTTCTTTTATAAAATAAGGGAATGGGAGCCAAGATATGTCATTTGGAATTGTGCTTTCTCGCATTTGGTGAATAGTTCTGAACATAAATTACTTATAGGTGACGGTTTTGGTATGACACAAGAAAACCTTAATAACTGCTATATTAATTCGATGACCAAAAAAGAGCGTATAGCGTATTTTCTTGAAACGCGATTTAATACACATAATCAGTATTTAGATTTATTGTTAAGTAAAGGACTTATTGGGTTAGCTATTTTTTTGTTTTTAATTTTTAGCCTTATAAGGTTAAACAATAAGGATATTAATCAATTAAATATTCTTTTGGTATTGGTATTATTTGCTTTAATTGAAAATTTATTTCATAGACAAATAGGAGTATATTTGTTCGCGCTAATTTTAATAGTGTTAACCCCAAATAAATCAGAAGATAATTTATTAGATGAGTAGAAAAAAAATTGTACATATTCTTCATTCAATAGGTGGAGTAGATACCTCCTTGAGAGTGCTAATAAAATCTATTGACTCTTCAAAATTCGAGAATATTGTAATTCATGGTACAAAAGATAATTCTAACTTTTTAGATGATTCTAATAATTATGTAAAGGAATATAAAATACCTATAGAGCGAGATATAAACGTATTAAAAGATTTTAAGTCAATTATTAAGGCTTACAAAATAATTAGAAAAGAAAAACCAGATTTAATTCACGCTCATAGTGCCAAAGGCGGACTCGTAGGAAACACAATAGGCTTTTTATTAAACACTATTAATGTTTTGCACACTCCACAGGCTTATTCTTTTTTAAGTGCCAGTAATAGTCTTAAACGCCGTTTTCTAGTGTTAATAGAAAGGATTCTTAAAAACAAAAAGTCAATTTTGTTGGCTTCATCTAATTCTGAATTAGAAAGAGGTATTATGGAAATAAAATATAAGAAATCTGAAACGGCACTTTTTAATAATTGTATTTCTCCAATCACGCTAGATCCTGAGTTTAGTGATATATCAAGTTATAATCTTCCTGATGAATATATCTGTACTGTTGGAAGACCATCATATCAAAAAAACATTGAGTTGATGATTGAGGTATTAAAGGAGGTTAAAAAAGAGATTCCTAAGATCCATTTGGTAATTATGGGAATAGGTGTTGTAAGTCCCAATACAGAAAATGTAAAACGTTTAATAAAAGCATATGATTTAGAAGCCAATACTACGTTGATTGAGTGGACAGAACGCGAGAGAATTTTTCATATCGTTTCCAAATCTAAATTATATATTACCACGGCCAGATACGAAGGCTTGCCATATGCGGTTATTGAGAGTCTAGCCTTATCTAAATCAATTATCGCAACAGATTGTGACGGCAATAGAGATTTGGTTTTTGATGGTGAAAATGGATTTTTAGTTGATGCAGATGATATTAGTTTAATGAGCAAGAGAACGATAGAATTATTTCAAAATGAGTCTAAAAGATTAGAATTTCAAAAGAAGTCGCTAGAGATTTTTAATCAAAACTTTAATTTAGAAACTAATATTAAAAATTTAGAAGCACTGTATTCTAAATATTGTATTAAATAACTAAGCGTTTTTATTAATGGTAATAACGTAAACGGACGATTTAAAGAATCGGTTTTTTTTATAAGGAAGTTTTGTTAAGTTATTGATTTATACATTTTTTTTAGCATTTGAAATATATACTCAAATTTATTTATATTACGTAGATTCAATTATATTTGCCGCATAAATATCAGTTGCTACACAGATTAGAGGATTATTATGAATGATAGATTTTATACACAATTATTAAGACCTGTCCTGTATATTATCGATTTGCTATTTGTATGTTTTTTGTTAGTTACGTTTTTAACGTCAGACATCAACATTATAATTATACCAATTCTTTTTTGGATTATACTTTCTTTGTTTTCACCTTTTAAAAATGGAAACAAAACCTTAAGAATTATCAGAATTATATCTGTAACTCTAATTGTTAGGATTTCTTTGTTTATATTGTTAATTCTATCTTATTTCTATATAATTGATTATAAGGTAGATATTGTAAAAATAATTAAGTTTTACTTTTTATTATTTTTTGTTCTCTGTTTTTGGCGAATACTCACCTTTGTTTTAATCAAGCGATATTTACACTATAAAGGCATTTACTATAATAATGTTGTTATTATTGGTTACAACGATTCAACTAAAAAGTTAGAAGATTTTTTTGAGAATAATAAAGATCATAATTATAAATACAAAGGGTTCTTTACAAATAAAGAGACAAACAAAAAATTAGGAGATATAGCAAAATCGTTTAATTATATAATTGAGAATAATATAGACGAAATATACTGTTCTGTAAAAGAATTGTCTGATGAGCAAATGAGTGAATTGGTTTATTTTGCCGACAATAACTTAAAAACATTAAAGCTTATTCCTAACAATAAATACGTTTTTTCAAAAAAATTAAAGTTCGAAAATCATGACCTTATTCCAATATTCTCATTAAGCAATATACCTCTTAAGGATAACTTAAATATAGTTATTAAAAGGACTTTTGATATTGTATTTTCACTCATAGTTATAGTCGGTTTTCTATCATGGTTTACCCCTCTTATTGCATTAATGATCTTATTAGAATCAAGAGGAGATGTTTTCTTTAGGCAATTGAGATACGGAGCCGATTTTAAACTTTTTGCTTGTTATAAATTTCGCTCAATGAGTGCCAATAGAGAATCTGACAGTCTTCAGGCGTCAAAAAATGACATGAGAATAACAAAGGTTGGAAGATTTATAAGAAAAACAAGTATTGATGAGTTGCCTCAATTTTATAATGTATTGTTTGGAAGCATGTCTGTTGTTGGGCCAAGACCACTCTTATTAAGTCATACAAACGATTATAAAAATAAAATAAATAAATTCATGGTTAGGCATACTGTTAAACCAGGTATAACAGGCTTAGCTCAAGTTAGTGGCTATAGAGGAAATATTGAAAAGGATTCTGATATGCAAAATAGAGTGAAATACGATATTTTTTATATAGAAAACTGGTCCATGTTTTTAGATATTAAAATTATTATTAAAACGGTTATAAATGTAATTAAAGGTGAAGAAAAAGCCTATTAAATAAGGCACATCATTAACATTGTAGATATACTACCAAGATTAACTTCAATAACAAATCCTAAGAGACTTATTAATACAATGAAAAAATATGGAGTTTAAACGCGGAAGATATTCATGGGTATTGAGGCCAATATTAATAGTATACGACCTTATAATTATAAATACATTTGCTTTTATCTTTTTAGATTTTAATAGTGAAAAATTATACTTTTTCTCTTATGAATTGCTCAATGATAAGAACATACTCTATCTTTTATACTCTGTAGTATTTTGGCTTTTATCTACCTATTTACTTAAATTTTATAAAGTGTATAGGTACACTTCTGTAATAAATATTCTGTCGCTTATTATAAAGCAATTCTTTGCTTATACGCTTCTTGTTTATGCCTTTGAAGGTTTTTTTAGAAGTATTAATATTGAGATAACCTTAACGTTAAAATATTTAGCCTATGCCTTTATTGCAATAAGTTTTGTTAAGCTGTTAAGCTATTATATTTTAAAGTCATTTAGGATATATTTAAAAGGTAATTTAAGAAATATTATCCTAATAGGTAGTGGTGATAATGTACACGAGTTAAAGAAAATATTTAAAGAAAAGAAAGAGTTAGGCTATAACATAAATGCAATTTTTAGCGATTCTGAAGGTGATGATACGTCTGGCTCTATTGCAGATAGTTTTGACTATTTAGAAAACAATAACGATCATATAGATGAGATTTATTGCTCAATTTATGATTTATCAGAAAAAGAGATAAACGAATACGTTAGGTATGCAAATTTGAATCATTGTAATATTAAGTTCATACCTAATACCAAAAAATTATTCACCAAACGATTTAAAACAGACTATTATAACTACATACCAGTTTTATCTATTCAAGAAGTAGCACTTAACAATGAAATAAATAAATTTTTAAAACGAACGTTTGATGTTGTGTTTTCGTTGTTAATCATAGTTTTTATACTGTCTTGGCTTTCTGTTATTTTATTTATTTTAATTAAGTTAGAGTCTAAAGGGCCGTTATTTTATAAACATAAAAGAACGGGAATAAACTATAAAGCCTTCTACTGTTACAAGTATAGGTCGCTTACCGTAACAAAGGAGTCCAGAGGAACTTATGTAAGTCCAGACGATAAGCGCCTAACAGTTATAGGAAAGTTTATTAGGAGAACAAGTATAGACGAATTACCTCAGTTTATAAATGTTTTAAAGGGAGATATGTCTGTTGTAGGACCAAGACCACATATGCTATCATATACCGATGATTATTCAAAGAAGATTAATAAATATAATTTTATTTATAGACACAATGTGAAACCAGGTGTAACCGGTTTAGCACAAATTAAAGGGTATAGAGGCGAAATTAAATACGATAAGGATATCATAAACAGAGTGAAATACGATATTTTTTATATAGAGAACTGGTCACTTTTACTAGATTTAAAAATCATTGCCCAAACGATTATTAACGTTATTAAAGGCGATGAAAAAGCGTATTAAATGACATTTTTAAGTGCCATAAGCTGTTTTTTGAAATCAAATTGAAGTCGAGCTGTTTCTTGAATAGATACGCTTAGCGCATAGTTGAGCTCTTCAGAGGTGATAGAGGCCAATATTTTATTTAAATGACTGTAATCGCCTTCATTTGCAATCCAGCCAAGCTTATGTTTTGTAATCACATCCTCGCCTTCACCACCTCCAAAATATAACATTGGCAAGCCTAATTTAGCGTATTCAAAAATCTTAGACGGTACAGATCCGTAAATTCTATTTAACAACGGAATAATGGTAATATCATATTTTAAAAGGACTTGGTGTAACTCCGCTCGGTTTACTCTACCATGAAAATAAAGAGGTAAGTCTTTATTAGAGTCAATTAAGTTTTTAATAGCTTCCTCTTCTGCACCAGACCCGTAAATATGAAATTCAATAGTCTCATAATTAATTTCTTTACAGAGCTTATGGATACCTTGAGCCACACCTAAAAGGCCTGCATAAACCATTTTTATTTTACCCTTAGAAGAGGTGTTTTCTATAAGTTTAGGGTATTTAATTTCTGGGAAATTTCGGTATAGAAATAGCTCTGGCTTTGTGGTTATAGTTTTAATATGGGTTAGTATTTCATTACTTTGTCCTAAGATGAGGTCTGCTTTTTTGTAGTTAAAGGCTTCAAGTTTTTTTAGAAGCCGATATGCAAAACCTTCTTTTAAAGCTCCTAATTCTAATCCTGCGCTTGGCCATAAATCACTTACATTTAAAATTAGTTTTCTTTTCTTAGATCTCAAAAAGAACATACAAGTAAAGGACACTAAAAGCGGTGGAGACTGTACTATAACTTTATTCGGAATCTTATGCCATATAAAAAACCAAATCAAACTAAAGCTGTAAGATAACATGGCTATTAAACGCAGAAATTTATTTTTAGAAACTGAAGCATAAATCCATAAACGATTAATTGTAATGCCATTTTCTTCAGTTTTTAAACTGAATTTTCCCTTGTAAGCTGCAAAAATTTTTCCGGTTGGGTAATTAGGTAACGGAGTAACAATATTGACATCATAATCATTTTTTAAGCCTTCTGCCAAATGATAAATACGATTAGAAGCTGCACCAATCTCTGGCGGAAAGTAACTCGTTATAATCATTAATTTTTTCACTAATACTCTATTTTAAATGTGATGTGAACTGTTTTAACTTACCAGACTTTGAGCGCTTTAGTTTTTTAACACGTTCAAAATTAATAGTTATATTAGGCTCTAAATAACGAATCACTTCATTCTTAATCGTTGTTTTTTCAGCTTCAGAAAGTTCAATTTTACTAACGTAACTAATTTTAAAGCTATCTAAAAGCGCCTGCTCTACAACAAATTCTGAAACATTGCCATCGTTTTCAATGACGCTTTTGGTAATGTAATAAAACGTGAGACCTGCTGCTTTTTTGCCACTAGGCAAAACAATAATGTCATTGGTTCTTCCAATAAGCTTCTTTAAAATGGGTTTCTTAATGGTACTCTTTTCAGATAATATACCTATATCACCAATATCGTAGCGTATAAAGGGGTGTGCTTTGTTGTAAAGCGATGTAATTACAATTCTCCCTTCTTCTCCGTACGGTAAAACAACATCATTCTCATCTAAAATTTCTACATAAAGCGTTTCGCTATTAAGTTGCCATTCATCAGTCGTATTCTGAAATGCAATAAGGTCTAATTCAGAAGCTCCATATTCATTTATAACTGGCAGTCCAAATTGTGTTTCAAGTAGCAATTTATCATCATCAAATAACATTTCGGAAGTTACAATACAAGCTCGTAAAGTCGGGCATACAGATTTTAACAGAATGTTTTTACGCTTTAAATACTTTGCAAATTGTACAATTGAGCTCGTATAACCATTAATATAATCGAATTGGGTAGTTTTAAATTTTGCTAAAGTATTTTCAAATGCAGTATCACTTAAATCAAATACCGAAAACCGAAAACGATTACTAAAATAATCTTTCAAACGTTCCTTGTAATACCCCTTTTTATCTAAAGGAATACCATAAAAACGGGCTTGCATAGATCTGTTAAAATCAATATTGTACCAACCAAACCGATTTATTATTTCAGCCCAAGTTAGTGCATGGCACCATTTATCTTTCGCAAAAATAAAAGGGTCACCAGAGCTACCAGACGTTTTATTTACATAGACGTTTTTAGTCGTATACCCATCACTTAAACGCTGCTCTAAAGGCTGTTGCAAATGCTTCTTTGTAATAATTGGTACAGAATTCCAAACGTTAAGATCAATTGTTTTTCCAAGCGTTTTATAAAAAGAGTTATGTTTTAAATGGTAAGAAATAATGGCTTTTTTCTGTTCTTCAACATAAGTTTCAAATTCAGAATTAGTTTTAGCCTGAATTTCAGACAAAGTCAATTTTGCCTTGTCAATTTTAAAGCCATTTATTTTTAAAGAAAAATCAAATAATCGCAAGATGTTTTTTTGCATTTAAGGTTTTGAATTCATCAAAGTGAGTTCTTTGGTAAAATAATTGTTTTTTAAACTTAAAACCAATTATTTTTGTCTAAACAATTTTAAGCATGAATATTTTAGTACTTGGCTCTGGAGGAAGAGAACACGCATTTGCATGGAAATTAGCAAAAAGTAATCGTTGTAAGGCGCTTTTTGTAGCACCAGGAAACTCAGGAACCAACGCCATTGCAACAAATTTAAATATTGGTGTTACTGATTTTGAGGCCATTAAAGCAGCCGTTTTAGAACATCAAGTTGATTTAGTTGTAGTTGGACCAGAAGACCCATTAGTACAAGGTATTCATGATTTCTTTTTAGAAGATGAGGCCTTAAAAAATGTAGCAGTTATTGGGCCCCAACAGGCAGCCGCTGAACTAGAAGGAAGTAAAGAGTTTGCTAAAGAATTTATGGTACGTCATAATATTCCAACGGCAGCATATGAAAGTTTTACTAAGGATAATGTTGACGATGGTTACAAATTTTTAGAAACTTTAAAACCTCCTTATGTTTTAAAAGCAGATGGTTTAGCAGCAGGAAAAGGTGTTTTAATCTTAAATGATTTACAGGAGGCTAAAGACGAACTAAAAAGTATGCTTGTTGATGCTAAATTTGGAGAGGCTAGTACTAAAGTGGTTATCGAAGAATTTTTAGATGGTATTGAGTTGAGTTGTTTTGTCTTAACAGACGGAAAAGATTATAAAATTCTACCAACAGCAAAAGATTACAAACGTGTAGGAGAAGGTGATACTGGTTTAAATACAGGAGGTATGGGAGCCGTTTCTCCTGTGCCATTTGCAACGCAAGAATTTTTAGATAAAATAGAAAATCAAGTTGTAAAACCTACAGTTGAAGGGTTAAAGAAAGATAAATTACCTTATGTTGGCTTTATTTTTATTGGTTTAATCAAAGTTGGAGATAATCCTAAAGTAATAGAGTATAACGTTAGAATGGGAGATCCTGAAACTGAAGTAGTCTTACCAAGATTAAAAACAGATTTAGTTGATATTTTTGAAGCTATGGCTAATCAAACTTTATCTAAAGTGAATATTGAAATTGATGAGCGTGCAGCAACAACTGTAATGTTGGTTTCTGGTGGCTATCCTGAAGCTTATGAGAAAGGTAAAGAAATTTCAGGATTAGAAAATGTTACAGATTCTATAGCATTTCATGCAGGAGCAATAGAAAAAGATGGTAAAGTGGTGACCTCAGGAGGTCGTGTTATGGCAATTACATCGTACGGAAATACGTACAATGAAGCCATAAAAAAATCTTATCAAAGTATAGATAAACTACATTTTGATAAGATGAATTATCGTAAAGATATTGGTTTCGATTTATAGATAAGAGTGAGAAGAAATACTTTTATCTTCTTCGTTGTTATCATTGTACTTTTTGAGTTCTAGCATCCAATAAACAAATGCAACAAAGCCAATAGCTATAAAAATCCATGAGAATATATTAGCAGAAAACCAGCTTTCTAACTCTAATGCTCTTAAGGCATCAAAAGGTGCAAATAACACATTAACAAATAAATCAGCTATTCCGTTAAAGAAATCATTCATAACTTTATAAATTTACACCAATTCTAATTTTGAATTGGTTTCTAAATAACAAAAATACAAAAAGAGTTAATGATTACAAGCATTTTTAGTAAATCTAAGCCGATAAATTTCGTAATAATTGCGCTTTATATCATTTTGCTTTTTGTAATTACAAATTATACCTTTCTGTTTTCAGACTTAAATAGTTCTCTTACAGCATTTTTTAAATTAGGAATTACTCTGTTTTTAGTCTTTTTACTCGATTTTATTGTAGCAAAAAACAACCTAACTCAGGGTAATAGCTATGCCATAATGACTTTTGGTTTGCTTTTTGGAATGTTACCACAAACGATGACAAATTTAGATTTACTATTGTCTAATTTGTTTGTGCTTTTGGCTTTAAGGCGCTTAATAAGTTTGCATTCTAAATTAAGTGTTAAAAAGAAATTGTTTGATGCCGCGTTTTGGATTGCTGTTGCTGCTTTGTTTTACTTTTGGGCAATACTCTTTTTTGCGCTAGTGATTGTCGCTCTGATTTACCATTCTCAAAATGACTTTAAAAATGTAATCATTCCATTTGTTGGTATTGCAACTGTTTTTGTTTTACTATTGGTGTATAATATTGTAATCTATGATGAATTTATAAGGTCTTCAGACTTTATAAGATATGCAAGTTTAGATTTTACAGCTTATAACAGTAAGGAAAGTATACTTAAATTTACGGTGTTATTTTCCTCTTTTATTTGGACGCTTATTTATTATTTTAGAACCTTACCAGACAAAAATAAAAAGTTAAAACCGTCTTATTTTATCATAGCTTATGCTTCAATAATAGCTGTTTTAGTGGCTATTATTGCGCCATTAAAAGACGGAAGTGAATATCTGTTTTTGTTTATGCCATTTTCTATCATCATGGCAAAATACATTGAAATTATTACAGAGCGTTGGTTTAAGGAGGTATTTGTGGCGCTTTTAATACTAACTCCAATTATCAGTCTATTGCTGTAGTTTATTGCCAAAAGCTAAATCACCAGCATCACCCAATCCCGGAATAATATATCCTTTATCATTAAGCTTCTCATCAATAGTTGCAATCCAAAGGTTAACGTTATCATCAAAAGCTTCATTAACAAAATCAATACCTGGTTGTGCACCAATAACACTTACCAAATGAATTTCCTTTGGAGTGCCAAATGGCTTTAAGGCTTCAAAAGTAGCTACCATAGATTGTCCCGTGGCTAGCATAGGATCTGCTAAAATTAAAGTTTTACCTTCCAAACTTGGGCAAGCTAAATACTCAACAACGATCTCAAAACTTTCAGGATGGTGTTTGTGTTGTCTATAAGCCGAAATAAAAGCATTCTCAGCAGCATCAAAATAATTGAGTAAGCCATTATGAAGCGGTACACCTGCTCTTAAAATAGAACATAATACAATATCATTGTGATGTAAAACTGTTTCAGAAGTGCCAAGAGGAGTTTCTATAGTGCACGTCTCAAATTGAAGAGATTTGCTTAATTCATAGCCAATAATCTCACCAATACGTTCAATATTTCTTCGGAAACGCATACTGTCTTTCTGGATAGTTTTATCTCTTAATTCAGACATAAACGTGTTTAAAATTGAAGGCGTATCAGAAAGGTTGTGAATTTGCATATTATGAGAATTAGTTCAGTCGTTAAAGTTAATAATTCCTACTATATTTGTAAACATTAAATCAATTTCATTATGTTTTCACAAAAAGCAAACGCTATATTTCAAGAGGTTATTAAAACGTATAAAGTTTTAAATACAGTAGATCAACCTTTTACAAATAAGTACGATAAAAATGACGATCTCATAGCGCATTTATTATATAGAAAATCTTGGATAGATACTGTTCAATGGGCATACGAGGATATTATTAGAGACCCAAATATAGATCCAGTGGCAGCTTTAAAGTTGAAACGAATGATTGATGCTTCTAACCAAGATAGAACAGATACGGTTGAATATATCGATAGTTATTTTCTAGATAAATATAAAGATGTAACTGTAAAACCAAATGCCAAAATCAACTCTGAAAGTCCAGCTTGGGCCATAGATCGTTTGTCTATTTTAGCATTAAAAATTTACCATATGCACCTTGAAACGGTTAGAGATGATGCCAGTGATGCGCATAAAGCAGCCTGCCAAAAGAAACTAGACGTGTTACTAGACCAACGTGTAGATTTAAGTACAGCAATTGATGATTTGCTTAATGATATTTCAAATGGAGACAAATACATGAAAGTGTACAAGCAAATGAAAATGTACAACGACGATGAATTAAACCCTGTTTTGCGAGGACAGAAATAAATCGTACCTAAGACCTTGCAGATTTCTGTGTCTAAAATCTTATAGGTCTATTAACAATGCCAAAACCAAAACACATACTCGTCCTTAGGTTTTCTGCCATGGGAGACGTAGCCATGACAGTACCTGTGTTGCGAGCTTTGACGGCACAACATCCCGAATTAAAGATAACAGTAGTTACCAGAGCCTTTTTTAAACCTTTTTTTCAAGATTTAGAAAATGTAAGGTTCTATGAAGCGGATTTAAAAGGTAAACACAAAGGGGTTTTAGGACTTTATAAACTATCTAAAGCATTAAGAAAACTTCATTTTGATGCGGTTGCCGATCTGCACAACGTTTTACGAAGTAAAATTTTAAAATTCTTTTTCTCAGGAAAAAAAGTGGTGCAATTAGATAAAGGTAGAGCCGAAAAGAAAGCTCTGACTTCAGGTGTGTCTTTTAAGCAATTAAAAACCACACACCAACGTTATGCTGATGTTTTTGAAGACCTAGGTTTCACAGTAGATTTATCTAATCCAGTATTCCCAAAACCAAAAGTCTTAACGGAACAACTAAGTGCTTTTATTTCAAACAAAAGTTTCAAAACTATTGGTATTGCTCCTTTTGCGGCATACCGCAGTAAAATGTATCCTTTAGAACAAATGGAAAGCACCATTGAGACGCTTTCTAAAGACTATAATATAGTTTTATTTGGAGGTGGTGCTAAAGAAATAGCGCTTTTAAATCAGCTTGAAGCTAAATACTCTAACGTAAAATCTGTTGCAGGACAATTGAATTTAGAGGAAGAATTAATGCTTATTTCAAATTTAGACCTCATGCTAGCTATGGATTCTGGTAATGCACATTTGGCGGCAATGTTGGGTAAAAAAGTGATTACAATCTGGGGAGTAACACATCCTTTTGCTGGATTTGCACCATTTAATCAACCTGTAGATTTTGCACTTACTGCAGACAGAACACAGTTTCCATTACTACCAACGTCTATTTACGGTAATAAATTTCCAGAAGGTTACGAAAAAGCGGCAAGTAGTGTTTCTGAAGCGGTAATCATTTCTAAGATAAAAGAAGTTATTTAACGTTAAAACTTCTCAATACTATGTTTTTGTACCAAAAAAATCACTCGAAGAGATAAAACGATATAGAACTAAGTTTACGTCAATTCGAGTCAAATTCATTTCTAAAATTTCGTATTAAGAACGTCTTGAAAACCAAAAGACCTTTCGTGTTATTAAAACATGAAAGGTCTGTATATCTAATGATCCAAAAACCTAACGAATCTAATAATCTAGATTAAACATCATCATAATCTACCGCAATAGTAGCAGATGTTGGATGTGCTTGGCAAGTTAATATCAATCCTTCTGCAACTTCGCTATCTGTCAAAATATTATTCTGACGCATTTCTGCTGTACCTTCAGTTACTTTAGCAATACAACTACTGCAAATGCCACCTTGACAAGAATAAGGTGCATCAATGTCTTGTTTTAAAGCGGCTTCAAGAATGGTTTGTTTTTGAGGCATGCTAAATTCAAATTCCTCTTCATCTACCACAACTTTAATTTTGGTTTCGCCAGATGGTAAATCAGTAGTAGCATCAGAACTAGCTTCAACAGGAGCTGTAAACAATTCAAACTTAATGGCTTTTTCTTTTACGCCATTTTCAATTAATACATCTTTTACCGTATGTATCATTTGTTCTGGTCCACAGAGGTAGAAGTTTTCAATGGTAACTCCTTTATATTTATTCTTAACGATGAGGTTTACCGTGCTTTTTTCAATACGTCCAAATAAGGCGTCGGTTTCTTGAGACTGACTGTATATAAAATGCGCATGAAAACGGTTATCGTATTGTTTTTTTAGTTGCAATAATTCATCAACAAACATCGCGTCAGCTAAGGTTTTATTACCATAAACCAATATAAAATTGCTAAATGGTTCTTCTTCTAAAAGTGTTTTAGCAATACTAAGCACTGGAGTAATTCCACTTCCTGCAGCAAAGGCAGCAATAGTTCTGGTTTTGGCAGCATTAGCTTCAAATATAAAACGACCATTTGGTTCTGCAACCTCTAATGCGTCGCCTGCTTTTAAGGTGTTGTTGGCATAAACAGAAAATGTTCCGTTTTCAACTGCTTTTACAGCTACAGTAACGTTTCCGCTATTTTGAGACGCACAAATAGAATAATCTCTACGGATGTCTTCGCCATTAATAGTGGTTTTTAAGGTAATGTATTGTCCGGCTTTAAAGCTGAACTTTTCTTTAAGATTTTCTGGGATATCAAAGGTTATAGCAACAGAATTGTCTGTTACTTTAGCAACTGATTTTATAGTGAGTGAATGAAATTGTGCCATTAAAAATAATTTTTTGCAAAGATAAACAAACTCTTACAGACCTAGCAGGTTTTTAAAACCTAGCAGGTCTAAAATTTTAATAAAATACAATGCATAAGTTTCTTATACATAAGAAAATTATGTATATATTTGTACTACGATGAGCAATTCAAAATTATATAAAGGGAGTTTAACCACTATCATTTTAAAGTTATTAAATGAGCACGATAAAATGTATGGTTACGAAATTACCCAAAAGGTAAAGGAATTAACTAAAGGAGAGTTGAAAATCACAGAAGGTGCATTATATCCTGCGTTACACAAATTAGAAGCTGAAGGTTTGTTAGATGTTGAAGTAGCAAAAGTAGACAACCGATTGCGTAAATATTATAAACTCACCGAAACCGGAACTAAAGAAACCGTTAATAAATTGGAAGAATTAGCTGAGTATATTAAAACAATGCAAACCTTAGTGAATCCAAAGCTAGCTTAGACCTAGCAGGTTTTAAAAACCTAGCAGGTCTTCATTTAAAATGACAATGAAACTAACCAAAGAACAAATACAATTTATAGACACGTATCTAGAGAATTCTGATGTGGTTTTTGCAGACATAAGAATGGAAATGGTAGATCATGTCGCCTCAGATATTGAAGATAGAATGCGGGCGAGTACGACTAGCGATTTCTATAATGTGTTTAAAGGTTACATGGTTCAGAACAAGGCTCAACTTTTAAAAGAGAATAAACAGTTTTTAAAATCTGCCGATAGAAAAATTTGGAAGGCATTTTTAAAAGAAGTTTTAAATCCATTAACACTGCTGATTTTTTTAGCGTCTTTTGGCGGGTTTTACTTTTTGTATTCAAATTTCAATATAGAAACGTTTAGGTTAATTATTTCTTATGTTCCATTAATTGGATTATCGGGGTTTCTGTTAACTTATGTTGTTTATCACAAAGTGAAAAATCTAAAACGATTTTCGGTCGTAGAACGTTTAGCGATGCCTTTTTTGGTGTTTTATCAAATACCCAATATTATTTTTAATTTTAGCTACCAAGCTAAAGATTTAATGACTGTACTTTGGATTCTCGGAATTGTAAGTATAGTTTTAACTTTAATGTTGGTCTTGGTTCGTGTTAGCATAAAATTATTTAAGAGTTACGAAAAGCAATATAAAACCCTAGCATAACCTAAATAGAAGGAGACCTAGCGGGTTTTTAAAACTTAGCAGGTCTAAAAGTGAATTAACAATGAAACTAACCAAAGAAGAAATACAATTCGTAGACAATTATCTCATTAAAAACGAGGTAAAATACTGGGATGTGCGTTTAGAATTGTTAGATCATATTGTTTCTGCGGTTGAAGATAAAATGACTAACGATGGTATTTCTTTTAATGAAGCTTTACTTGACGTTCATAGAGGTTTTGGAAACCAGTGTATAGAATTTGGAGTTCCTAAGGGTAAAATATTTGAAAGTGGCTTATACCAAAGTAATATTGGGTTTAAGAAGTTTACAAAAAACAAGCAAAAGGAAATCAGTAGAAAAAATAGAAAACGGTATTGGGTGCTTTTAAAACAAACGCTGTTGTCTTATAGCTTTATGTTAGAGTATCTTCTATTTGTTATGATGATATTTGTCTCTTATCAATACAAACCAAAAACAGCATTATTGGTGGCATTAATTACGCTGGCAATTCCAGAATTACTGAAATTTAAATATGTGTTTAGAAAAGGGGTTAGGCACTCATTAAACGCTAATATGGTGGGTTTGCTTAATTCTTCTTTTTTGTGCTTTCAAGGTGCTATTCTAAATTTTTATAAAGATGAGTTTACTTATAATGGCATCGTAGATTATAGATATATTATAGGCTTTTATGTCCTTATTTATCCTTTAACTAGAGTCAGTTTTATGCTTTATAAAGAAGTATTAAATACCACCAAAGAACGTTATCAGCTTTTAACATCATGAAACTTACCGAACCTCAAATACAAGACCTCTACGCGTTTACAAGACAACATTTTGTAGAGCATTACGACTTGCAAACCGAACTCGTAGATCATTTAGCCAACGATATAGAGCAACAATGGCAACAGCAACCTAAACTCAGTTTTGAAGATGCTAAAAATAAAGCCTTCAAAAAATTTGGAATTTTTGGTTTTATGGATGCCATTGAGCAAAAACAAAAGGCGATGAATAAGCGTTACAGAGGTTATTTGTGGAATGAAATTAAAAAATGGTTTGAGATGCCACAAATCGTTGCAACGATAGCATTGTATGCGTTTTTTTATATAACGTTTTCTTCAAAGTTTACCGCCATCTTTTCCCTCATTTTTTATATTATAATTTCAGGGTGGTGTATTTATAAAAGCACACAATTAAACAGGCAATTTAGAAAACGAAAAGAAATCTCTAATAAAAAATGGATGTTAGAAGAGCTAATTTTTAAGCAAGCTGGCGGTGCATCTTTAATCTTTATGTCGCAACTCTATAATGTGTTTACAATTCCCGATAAGTTTGAAATAAACACGTTGTTTTTGCTGCTCTTTTCTTTAGCTTTTACCGTCTTAACATTAATAAATTATATCAGTTTAGAAGTGATTCCGAACAAAGCCGAAAAATTACTAAATGAAACCTACCCAGAATTTAGTTTGTAACAAATTTCTGTTTTTTCATACTTACTACATAAACCAACCCATCATTACACTATGATAAAACACTTTCTCAATCTCGAATGGAAACAATATTTTCGTTCGTCGTATTGGCAGAAAAATATAGCTATCAATATCTTAATGGTATTTTTTGCACTTTATTTTGTTGCCATGTTTTTAGGCTTAGGATTCGGCCTTCTTTTTATCCTTAAAGAAATGTATCCTGAGCAGGACCCATTTGTAGTAGCCAATGGATTTTTGTTTTACTGGATTATTGGCGATTTATTAATGCGTTTCTTTTTGCAAAAATTACCAGTAATGAGTGTAAAACCATTATTAACGTTGCCTATTAAGCGGTCAACTGTAGTTAATTATGTGTTAGGAAAATCAGCATTGTCATTTTTTAATTTTTTACCATTATTTGCTATCATACCCTTTAGTATAATGCTAATAGGAGATGGTTATGCTGTTTCTGAAATTATAACCTGGCTGTTTGCGTTAATTATAACAGTGCTCATTATTAATTTCTTGAATTTTATAATCGAAGCGTTTTCGGCAGAATCAGAATTGTCATTTCTACCTATAATCGTTGTAGTAAGTGTTTTATTTGGTTTAAATTATTTTGAAATTGTACCAATGACTTCGTTAATAGGAAGTGGATTCTTGGCCATTGCACATCATCCAATGCTTATTTTAATTCCAATCGCAATTTTAGCATTGTGCTATGGTTTCAATTTTAAAACCTTAAGAAAGAAACTGTATTTAGACAGCTCATTAAAAGCTAAGGTCACCGAAGTTAATGCTTCCGACTTATCATGGACAGAGCGTTTTGGAGACATTGCACCATTCATGAAACTCGATTTAAAACTGATTTGGAGAAATAAACGAACCAAATCAATGGCCATGCTATTATTGGTTGGTGTGCTTTACGGTTTGTTTTTCTATCCACAACCTATGTATAGAGAAATGACCTTTATGTCTGCTTTTATTGGGATTTTCTCAACCGGATTTTTCCTTATCAACTTCGGACAATTTATTCCGGCTTGGGATAGTGGTTATTATAAACTTTTAATGAGCCAGAATATTAAATACGAGCAGTATCTACGTTCAAAGTTTATCCTTATGGTTATAAGTGTTGTGTTGCTTTTTGTTTTGGGAATTCCGTACGTGTATTTTGGTTATAAAATCTTAATAGCGCATTTTGCAGCTGCCATTTATAACATTGGTGTCAATACTCATGTGATACTTTGGGGAGGCTCTTTTAACCGAAAAAAAATAGATTTAGATAAAAAAGCTGCCTTTAATTATCAAGGTACAGGTGCTGTACAGTGGCTCATAGGTATTCCATTAATGTTGGTGCCAATGGCTCTGTTTGGACTTGTAAATTGGCTGGCTGGATTTAGTGCCGCAATAGCCTTATTAATTGTTCTTGGGGTTTTAGGAATAGTTTTTCATAAAAAATTAATGAAAGGTATTACTAAAAAATATCTCGATTCAAAATACAAAATGATTGACGCTTTTAGTCAAGATAATTAATTAACACTTAAGATTATACATCATGATATATACTAAAGACCTTTCAAAAACATATAACGGAACAACTGTTCTTAATATTGAAGAATTAACCATTCCTAAAGGCCAAAGTTTTGGTTTAGTAGGAAATAATGGAGCTGGAAAAACAACGTATTTCAGTTTGTTACTTGATTTAATAAAGCCAACCACTGGAAACATTACCAGCAACAATGTTGTTGTAGATGAAAGTGAAGATTGGAAACCATTTACGTCATCGTTTATAGATGAAAGTTTTTTAATAGGCTATTTAACACCAGAAGAGTATTTTTATTTTATAGGAGAATTGCGAGGGCAAAACAAAGCAGATGTTGATGCTTTAACAGCTAAGTTTGAAGACTTCTTTAACGGAGAAATCATAGGAAAGAAAAAATACCTCAGAGATTTAAGTAAAGGAAATCAAAAGAAAGCCGGTATTGTAGCAGCACTTATTGGTCAGCCTGAAGTTATTATTTTAGATGAACCTTTTGCTAATTTAGATCCTACAACCCAAATTCGTTTAAAGCAAATCATTAAAGATTTAGCCGAAAAACAAGGTGTTACTGTTCTAGTCTCTAGTCACGATTTAACACATGTTACAGACGTTTGTGAGCGTATTGTTGTGTTAGAAAAAGGAAACGTTATTAAGGATCTAGAAACCAATCCTGCGACATTGAAGGAATTGGAAGCGCATTTTGCAGGTGGAGCAGTTGTTTCGCAAGAAGAAGAATAGCAATTCGTTTTAATATAATTTAGGGCTCGTGATTATTAAATTAATGACGGGCTTTTTTTGTGCTTTTACATAGTGTACTACCTCGAAAAACCATGAAATAACATCAAAAATTCAAAAAGATGCTTATTTTTACCACAGAACACACTAAACAGGGTGTTTTTAAGTTATCTATTAACCAAATAGAACCAACGTTTGAAAACCTATTATAAAATCATACTATTACTTTTTTGTGCAATGATGCTAGCGCAAAGCTGTTCGACCAAAAAAGATAAATTCATTAACAGGCAATTTCATGCCTTGGGCACTAAGTACAATGTGCTTTATAATGGTAATATTGCTTTGGAGCGTGGCAAAGACGGAGTAAATAATGAATTTACAGAGAATTTCTGGGAGCTTTTACCTGTAGAGCGTATGAAGGTTGATGAAGATGATATTTTTTTACCAGGGCAAACCAAAAATGCAGACTTTGAGCGTGCTGAAGAAAAAGCCATTAAAGCCATACAGGTACATGGTATGAATTTTCATGGTAAAGAAAAAAATCCTCAGATAGATGAAGCTTATTTGCTTTTAGGGCAAGCGCGATATTTTGATAAACGTTTTGTTCCAGCTATGGCAGCTTTCAACAATATTTTAAATAAATATCCAACAAGCGATAAAATTAACCAAGTTAAAATCTGGCGCGAAAAAACAAGCATGCGTTTAGATAACAACGAAGGTGCTATTGAGAAACTTAAGCGGTTACTTAATGAAGAAGAAATAGAGGGACAAGATTTGGCAGATGCGTCAGCAGCATTGGCTCAGGCTTATCTCAATACAAAATCTAAGGATAGTGCAATTGCGCAACTTACTATTGCTGCAGAAAATACAGAGATAAAAAGAGAAAAAGCACGATACCATTATATTAAAGGACAACTCTATAATGAGTTTGGAAAAAAGGATAGCGCAAACATGGAATTTGATGCTATAATTGATATGCATCGTAAAATTCCAAGATCTTTCTACATTAATGCACACATTGAAAAATCAAATAATTTTGATATTGCCAATGGAAACGATATTGAATTTCAAGAATACCTTACAGAGCTTGAAGAAAATAGAGAAAATAGACCGTTTTTAGATAAAATCTATTATCGCATTGCAGAATATCATCGTGCTAAGGCTTCAGATAGTCTTTCAGAAGTATATTATAATAAGTCATTAAGAAAAATAAGATCAGATCAATATCTAAGGTCCTTAAACTATGAAACTTTAGGTAATATGTATTTTGACAAAAACAGTTATAAAACTGCAGGAGCATATTACGATTCTACACTTACAGCTATGGTTAAAAACACCAAGCCGTACAGAATTATAAAAAAGAAGCGCGAAAACCTTGATGATGTAATTTACTATGAAGGTATTGCGCAAACTAACGATAGTATTCTTAGAATAATTGGGCTTTCAAAAGCTGAGCAGTTAGCTATTTATACAAAATTTGCTGAAGACCAACGCTTAAAAGCTTTAGAAGAAAAAGAACTACAAGAAAAAGCCGTACAGCAGCAGAAAAATCAAACGGTAGCAGCTAATAATTTCGATAAAAGAAACCCAAAAAGCCTAGGTAATCCACCAGGTTTGTCTCGAGATCTTAAAACGCTAAGTGGAAACAAGAATAATAGTAGTTTTTATTTTTACAATGCAACAACGGTTGCTTACGGTAAAAACGAATTTCTAAAACTATGGGGAAATCGTAAACTTCAGGATAATTGGAGGCATTCAAGTCAGAGTGCTAATATTGCAAATACAATACAAGGGGATAGTTTGACAGATGCCACTATTGAAGATAAGCTATTTAACCCTGAGACCTATTTAGCATCATTGCCAACAGAACAAGTAGAAATAGATAGCATTGCTAAAGAACGCAATTTTGCGTATTACCAATTGGGAATTATATATAAAGAGAAATTTAAAGAGCTTGAATTGGCAAAATCAAGATTTGAAGATCTTTTAGAAAACAATCCAGAAGACCGATTAATATTGCCTTCAAAATATAATTTATATCGTATTTATTTAGAATTAGGTTTAAATCTAAAGGCCGAAACGATGAAATTGGCAATTATTAATGAATATCCAGATTCTCGTTATGCCGAAATTCTATTAAACCCACAATCAGAATTGTCTAAGGACGAAAACAGTCCAGAGTATATTTATACCAATCTCTATAAGCAATTTGCTAACGAAGAATATGCGGCTGTAATTGCAGAAGCCGAAACCCAAATTAAACGACTAGAGGGTGATGATTTTGTTCCTAAGTTTGAAATTTTAAAAGCATCAGCTAAAGGGAGACTTTATGGTTTTGAAGCTTATAAAGCGGGTATTAATTATATAGCTTTAACTTATGTTAATACAGAAGAAGGTAAAAAAGCCCAAGACATTATTACAAATGCGTTTCCAGTTTTAGCAAAAAAGGAATTTATATCAGATGATAATGCTGAAAAATTTAATGTTATTTTTCAATTCGAAAATAATGCAGGAGAAGATATAGATGCATTTATAAAGATTTTAGATGAGGAAGTGGCTAAAATAGACTACTTTGACCTTAAGACGTCAAAGGATGTTTACGATGAAAACACTACCTTTGTTGTTGTTCATGGATTAAAAAGTATAGGAGGAGCAAAAGGATTTGCCGAATTGCTTAAATCTGAAGAAAAAGATAAAAGAGGTCGCGTGGTGAAACCAAAAATAACACGACCTTATTTTGCTATTTCTTCCCCAAACTATGCAATTATTCAAAGACATAAAAATTTAAATGCTTATTTAGAGTTACAGTAATTTAAAACCAAATCAACATGTTTTCTTCAGATAGAAAAAAACCAAAACACAAATCAATCATGGAAACAAGTACTCAGCAAAACATAATAGCGCAAGGCACTAAAATTGTAGGTGACATTGCAAGTCAAGGACCATTTAGAATTGACGGAACCGTTGAGGGTAATGTAAAAACATCGGGAAAAGTCGTTGTTGGTAAATCAGGCTTTATTAAAGGCACCTTACAAGGTGAAAATGCCGATTTTGAAGGTAAATTTTCAGGAAAACTTATTTTGTCAGGTACGCTGTCATTAAAATCTACGGCACATATAGAAGGCGAAGTTCATATTACCAAATTAGCGGTTGAGCCAGGAGCAACATTTAATGCTACATGTAGTATGAAAGGTACTGTTAAATCAATTTCTAATGAGCCAAGCCGACCGCAGCAAGCCGCAGCAGCCCAAAGCAAATAAAAAAGGACCCAATAAATTTATACGGTTTACATCTGTCGCATTTCAAATGGGAGGCACTATTTTTCTTGGAAATTATTTAGGACAATGGTTAGATGTAACATACGATAAAGATTATTTAGAGACTACAATAACACTTATCTCTATCTTTATTTCAATGTATTTGGTGATTTCTCAAGTTATAAAAGTGTCTAAAGAAGATGATTAAATCACTTATAATATATGTAATATCCTTTGCGGTATTATTTCTAATGGTTCATTTTTCGCAAGAATTTATTCTTAACCAATTACATAGTACTGTTAGATTTAGTCTTTGGGATACTAACTTGTTTTTTGCGGTAGCTTCTTTGCTAATCTGTGTTCATTTTCAATTTTTCTCTCTTATTAAAGGCCTAGAGACCCAACTAGGATTTATCTATTTGCCTACGCTTTTTATAAAAGGCATACTGTTTTATGTCGCGTTTAAGGATACCATTTTCAATATTGAAATTTTAAATACAACCGAACAATTAAACATTCTAATTCCAATACTCTTATTTCTAGGATTGGAGGTGTTTTTTATCGTTAAAATAATATCAAAAATGGGGTTTAAATATTAGATACAAAAAAGACATTGTTATTTTAATAAATTGCGTACTTTTGCACGGAATTTGAGAAGAGGTTTTTTTTATTTTATTAGAATGAAGATAGTTAAACAAAGTTTTAAGTTTTTAGTATTAGCAGTTTTGATGTTTTTACCAACATCTATTTTAGCGATTAATGCTGGAGGAGATGGTGGTCAAATTTCTGGTAAACAAGAGGTAGAAGAGTATATAGTTCACCACCTTAAAGACTCTCACGATTTTAATCTGTTTTCGTATACCGATGATGCAGGAGAACGTCAGCATTTTGGTGTAGCGTTACCTGTAATACTTTGGTCTTCTGAAGGATTGGTAACTTTTATGTCTTCAGAATTTCACCATGATGATAACGGACAAGTTATTGTAGAAAAAGATGGTCTTAAGTTTACAAAGATTCACTCTAAAATTTACGAATTAGAAAAAGGAGCTACTGCTGTTGCGTTTGATGCAGATCATCATGCGACTAATGCTTCAAAGGTTTTAGATTTTTCAATTACTAAAAGTGTAGTTGGAATCTTATTAATAGGACTTTTAATGTTATTCTGGTTCTCTAGATTAGCAAAACAATACAAGAAAAAACAAATCCCTACAGGTTTCGGTCGAATTTTAGAGCCGTTAGTGCTTTACGTAAGAGACGAAATTGCAAGACCAAATATTGGAGAAAAGCACTACCGTAAATTTACAGGGTACCTTTTAACGGTATTCTTCTTTATATGGATTTTAAACTTAGCAGGTTTAACGCCATTAGGTTTTAACGTTACAGGTCAATTAGCTGTTACAGCATGTTTAGCAATATTTACTTTAATTATTTATACTATAAGTGGTAATAAAGATTACTGGATGCACATATTATGGATGCCAGGTGTACCAATCTTTGTAAAACCAATATTAGCTGTAATTGAATTGGTAGGTGCATTTATTATTAAGCCTTTCTCATTACTAGTACGTTTATTCGCAAACATTTCTGCAGGACATATTGTATTAATGAGTTTAATTGCAATTATGTTTACACTTAAAGAGTCTTTAGGTGTAGTTGGAGCAACAAGCTTATCGTTTGTATTGTCATTTTTCCTTTTATTAATCGAATTACTAGTAGCGTTTTTACAAGCGTATATTTTTACAATGCTTTCAGCTTTATTTATTGGTATGGCTGTAGCAGAACACGATCATGAACATGATCACGAAGTTTCTTCTGACGTAGAGGACGTGAGAGGAGATTTCATTTAAGAAGAATTTTTTTAATTTAATTTTATATATCAATTTTTATGGAACCAGTAACTTACAATTTAATTGGAGCAGGATTAATCGTAATCGGAGCAGGTATTGGACTTGGTCAAATCGGTGGAAAAGCAATGGAAGGTATTGCTCGTCAACCAGAAGCAGCAGGTAAGATCCAAACAGCAATGATTATTGTTGCCGCACTTTTAGAAGGTTTAGCATTTGGTGCTTTATTCTTAGGAAAATAAGAACCAAATCAAATGTACAAGAACACAAAGCCTGCAACGGTTGGTTGCAGGATGTGTTTTTAAATTAAAAAAAGACAAAACATTTAATTATTTAATAGTATGGAAACATTATTAAACGATTTTTCACCAGGATTATTTGTAGTATCAACAATATTAATGTTGGCATTAATAGCCCTTATGGTGAAGTTTGCGTGGAAACCAATTCTTAGTTCTTTAAACGAGAGAGAAGAAGGAATTCAAAGCGCTTTAGATGCTGCTGAAAAGGCAAAGCGTGAGATGGCAAACCTTCAGGCAGATAACGAAAGGTTATTGCAAGAAGCACGTTTAGAAAGAGAAACGATGCTTAAAGAAGCACGTGAGCTTAAAACTAAAATGATTGCTGACGCAGAAGAAGAGGCGAAAACGCAAGCCAATAAAATGATAACACAAGCGCAAGAAGCAATTGTAAGTGAAAAGAAAGCAGCTATGGCAGAATTAAAAAGTCATGTTGCTGGATTATCATTAGATATCGCAGAAAAAGTAGTGCGTAATGAATTATCTAACAAAGACAAACAACTAGAATTAGTAGAGTCTATGTTAGGTGAAGCAACTTTAAACTAGTAAGAGATGTCAGGATCAAGAGCGGCAATACGATATGCTAAAGCGGTTTTAAGCTTAGCTACAGATCAAAAATCTACTGAGGTAGTAAATAGTGATATGAAATCAATTACTAATGCTATCGCTGGGAATGAAGATTTAAATCAGATGCTTCAAAGTCCTGTTGTAAGGTCTTCAGATAAAAAAGCGGTTTTATTAGCTATCTTTAAAGATGCTAATGTAGCAACCACTAATTTAATTGATGTCTTAATTGCTAATAAGAGATTACCTTTATTAAATGATGTAGCTTCAAGTTATGTTCATTTATATGATCAATTAAAAGGTCGCCAAATAGCATCTGTTACAACAGCAATTCCTTTAACAGAAGAGTTAAAAACGAAAGTATTAACTAAGGTTAAGGAACTTACAGGAAAAGAAGCAGAAGTAAAAAGTATTATAGATGAAAGCATCATAGGTGGTTTCATATTACGAGTAGGTGATATTCAGTACAATGCTAGTATTGCTAATAAGCTCGATAAATTAAAAAGAGAATTTACATTAAATTAATATAGTTTTAGGTTAGTTCTAAAAAAACTAAAAGCTAAAAGCTAAAGACTAAAAGAGATGGCAGAAGTAAAACCAGCTGAAATATCAGCAATCTTAAAACAACAACTTTCAGGTTTTGAAGCAGGTGCTTCATTAGACGAAGTAGGAACGGTATTAACTGTAGGTGATGGTATTGTACGTGCTTACGGATTAGCTAATACACAATATGGTGAATTAGTTGAATTTGAAGGTGGTGCAGAAGGTATCGTACTTAACCTTGAAGAAGATAATGTAGGTATAGTACTTTTAGGAACTTCAATAGGAATTAAAGAAGGTTCTACAGTAAAACGTACAGGACGTATCGCATCTGTAAAAGTAGGTGAAGGTATTGTTGGACGTGTTGTAGATACTTTAGGTAACCCAATTGATGGTAAAGGACCAATTGTTGGTGATACTTATGAAATGCCTCTAGAGCGTAAAGCACCAGGTGTTATTTACAGAGAGCCAGTAACTGAGCCATTACAAACAGGTATTAAGGCTATTGATGCTATGATCCCTGTAGGTAGAGGTCAACGTGAGTTGGTTATTGGTGACCGTCAAACTGGTAAAACTGCCGTTTGTATTGATGCTATCTTAAATCAAAAAGAATTTTACGATGCAGGTGAGCCTGTATATTGTATATATGTTGCTGTAGGTCAAAAGGCTTCAACAGTAGCTTTAATTGCTAAAACTTTAGAAGAAAAAGGAGCTTTAGCATACACCACTATAGTAGCTGCAAATGCATCAGATCCTGCTGCAATGCAAGTTTGGGCACCTATGACAGGAGCATCTATTGGTGAATATTTTAGAGATACTGGTCGTCCAGCTTTAATTGTATTTGATGATTTATCAAAACAAGCTGTTGCTTACCGTGAAGTATCTTTATTATTAAGACGTCCTCCAGGACGTGAGGCATATCCTGGTGATGTATTTTATTTACACTCAAGATTATTAGAGCGTTCTGCTAAGATTATCAATAACGATGAGATTGCTAAAGAAATGAATGACCTTCCAGATGTTTTAAAACCAATGGTAAAAGGTGGTGGTTCATTAACAGCATTACCAATTATTGAAACGCAAGCAGGTGACGTTTCTGCTTATATCCCAACCAACGTAATTTCTATTACAGATGGTCAGATTTTCTTAGATGGTGATTTATTTAACTCTGGTGTTCGTCCAGCAATTAACGTAGGTATTTCTGTATCTCGTGTGGGTGGTAATGCACAGATAAAGTCTATGAAAAAAGTATCTGGTACATTAAAATTAGATCAAGCTCAGTACCGTGAATTAGAAGCGTTTGCTAAGTTTGGTTCAGATTTAGATGCTGTGACTTTAAATGTAATTAATAAAGGAAAGCGTAACGTTGAGATTTTAAAACAAGCGCAAAATGATCCTTTTAAAGTAGAAGATCAGGTAGCAATTATTTATGCAGGTTCTAAGAACTTATTAAAAGATGTTCCTGTAGAGAAAGTAAAAGAGTTTGAAAGAGATTATATCGAATTCTTAAATGCAAAGCATAGAGATACTTTAGATTTACTAAAAGCAGGTAAATTAACTGATGAGGTTATTGATACGCTAACAAGTGTAGCAAAAGACCTTTCAGGAAAGTACAGATCATAAAGTTATAAGTTTAGAGTTATGAGTCAACCAACTCATAACTCTAAATTTTAAGTATTAAACTAATGTCACTCTGAGCTTAGGCAAAGAGTCTTTATCATATAAAGAATGGCGAATTTAAAGGAAATTAGAAACAGAATATCATCGGTGTCATCAACGATGCAGATTACCAGTGCCATGAAAATGGTATCTGCTGCTAAGTTAAAGAAAGCCCAAGATGCTATTACAGCGATGCGTCCTTATTCTAATAAGTTAACGGAATTGCTTCAGAGTTTAAGTGCAACTTTAGATGCAGATTCTGGAAGTAAGTATGCAGAACAACGTGAGATAAAAAACGTACTTATTGTAGCTGTTACATCTAACAGAGGGCTATGTGGTGCTTTTAATTCTAATATTATTAAGCAAACTAATATTTTGATTAATGATGTTTATGCAACTAAAAATGTTTCAGTATTAGCTATTGGTAAAAAAGCTAATGATGCATTTGCAAAACAAAATAGAGTTATTGGAAATAAAAGTGAAATTTTTGACGATTTAACCTTTGATAATGTTTCTGTTATAGCAGAAATGCTGATGGATAAATTTGTATCAGGTGAGTTTGATAAAATTGAAGTTGTTTACAACCACTTTAAGAACGCTGCAACACAAATTATAATGACAGAGCAGTTCTTACCTATAGTGCCTGTAGAAAGTGACGATAACATTAATTTAGACTACGTATTTGAGCCATCTAAATTAGAAATTGTTGAAGAGTTAATTCCTAAGTCTTTAAAAACGCAATTATACAAAGGTATTAGAGATTCTTTTGCCTCAGAACATGGTGCACGTATGACAGCAATGCATAAGGCAACAGATAATGCTACAGAATTAAGAGATCAGCTTAAATTAACATATAACAAAGCACGTCAGGCAGCAATTACTAACGAAATCTTAGAGATTGTTGGTGGAGCAGAAGCTTTGAATAATTAATATATGTGTTATTAAATAGTAATTAGTAGCTATAAATTATATAAACCTAACTTTAACGAGTTAGGTTTTTTTATGGAAATATATTTCCAAAATCTTATATTTATAATATGAAAATATTCGGAAACATATTGGTTTTTAGTTTATTACTTGTTTGCGTTGTTACTTTAGTGCAATGTTCAAGTATACCAAAACTCGAAAAAAACATGCCCTTAACTTTTGAAACAGTTTATTATCAAAAATGGAATGCTGGAACACAAGAAGGTGGCTCTGGAATTAACGTTTATTTACAGTCAAAAAAATCATCCGTACAGTTAGATAGCCTTTATTTTCGTGGTCATAAAGCTAAATTACAGCCCGATGCGAATAACAGTTTGTTATATGTTGGACGATTCAAATCTAATGATAACACATCTAATTTGCCATTTAAATTAGAGGACGACGAGTGTGTTGTTAGTTATGTAAAAGCTAATAAAGTGCGTTATTTTAAAATTTCAAATCTAAATGAGCGTAAGTCCTTAAATTATCCTAGTGCATCTCCAAAGCCTTTCCCTTAAGAGCATATAGTGTTAAAATTATCTTTTGTTTCTGACTAAAAATTACCGTTTATCGAATAAATAGTACACTTTATGGGTAAAATTGGTTTTTTATCGTATATTGCGATTCCAAATCTTAACCTACAATAAAATGAAACTATTAAAGAAGGTAACTTATACCATTGTTTTAGCTGTTCTTTTTTCTTTGACTTTTCAATGTGCAGGATCAAAAGTAAATACTGCATTAGAGGCCACTACATCTTTTAAAGTTAAAACAATATCTTATCAAGAATGGCATGCTGGTGGTGATGAAGGAGGTACAGGAATTAATCTTTATGTACCAATCGTAAATAAAGATGATAACATATTAATAGATAGCATCTATTTTAGAAGTTCTAAGGGCCAGCTGGTTCGAAACTATAGTAGATATACTTCAGTTATAAAAAATAATTCACCAGAATACACTTTTGAAAATTCAGATAAATCTAATGACTATCCATTTTCTTTAGCTAATAATGAATGTGCTATTAGGTATGTAGAAAAAGGTGAAGTGAAATACCTAAAAGTAAATGATGTTGTTAAAAGAGAAAAAATTTATTATGAAGAAGGTCCTCCTTTAACTTATCAAAGGAGACGAGAAGCAATGATCATATCTGAAGAAAGTCCAAGTATAAAACCTATACCAACGTTTCAAATACCTTCTACGTTTAAAGTTAAAACAATAGCTTTTCAAGAATGGTATGCAGGTATAAAAGTTGGTGGTACTGGTATGAATGTTTTTGTACCAATCGTAAATAAAGATGATCATATCAAAATAGATAGTGTTTATTTTAGAAACCTTAAAGGTAAATTGGTAGAGAATTATGGCCGATATGAAGCGGTTTTAAAAAACAAATCGCCTTATTACACCTTTAAAAAGGCTGAAAAAGATGATGATTTTCCATTTACATTAGCTGATAATGAATGTGCTATTAGTTATGTTGAAAATGGTGAAATTAAATATCTAAAAGTGACGGACATTAGTGAAAAAGCAGGTGTATATTATGAAAATGGACCACCTTCAATTTACGAAAATAGCGCAACAACTTTAGTCGCATCTAATGATGAAGAAACAGAATAGGGCTTTGTTTTAATTTTGGTGCAGTGTGTAGTTCATCGATAAAATAGGTTTTTTGTGGAGGTAATTGAATTTTTTATTTATATTGGCTCTTCCAAATCTTAACCTACACTACAATGAAACTACTAAAAAAGGCAACTTTAGCCATAGTTTTTGCTTTCATTTACGCCTTTTCTTTTCAGAGCGTAGCCCAAGAAGGTAAATTTAGACCCGTTTTTGAAGAGCAATTACCATTTAAAGTCAAACCAGCTGCTTTCCAAGAATGGTATGCGGGAATTAAAGTTGGAGGAACAGGAATAAATATATTCATTCCTATTACCGACTTGGATGAAAACATTGAAATAGATCGTGTTTATTTCAGAAATCTCACATCAGAATTAAGAAAGAAAGATGATAAGTACTTTGCTGTACTTGAGAACAAATCTCGTAATTACACATTTAAGAAGCCTGAAGCAGATAAGGATTACCCATTTAAACTAAAGGATAATGAATGTGTTGTTAGTTATATTGAAAATGGTATAACTAAGTATTTAAAAATAGGAACGGTGAATGAATTCGCTGGCGTTTATTATGAAAACGGTCATCCTTCAATTTACACAAATGAGTCGGCTACTGCTATTGCTACAGTAGATGACGATGATGAGTAAAATTTTTAATTGAAAAATTTAGAAGAACCTTGTTTATTAACAAGGTTTTTTGCTTTGAATTTATTTTGACTTGTACTGTTTTGTGAAATATGAATAAATGGTAGCCGTTTCTAACGAAATAGAAAAAGTTAAGAAGAGTTCTTTATAATTAATTGTTTTAACTAGTTAAGTATGGCAAGTATTAATTTAATACTTTTGAAGTTTACTGTAAACAATACTTTTGAGCGGATTTAAATCACTTTTTAAACAAACATTCATTTATGGTTTAGCGACTGTATTACCAAGAATGTTGAGTTTTATTTTGGTACCACTTTACACAGACCCATCTGTACTCTCTATTGAAGAATATGGTCGTGTATCCTTTATATTTGCTTACTTTGTGCTTTTTAATGTTGTTTTGGCTTACGGAATGGAAACCGCATTTTTTAGGTTTTTCAACAAAGAAGAAAATCAAGAAAAAGTAACAAGTACATCTGCAATCTCATTAATCATAAGTTCTTTTGCATTATTGGGCATTGCTTTTCTGTTTAGACATCAGATTTCAAATCTTATAAATATAGAGCTTAAGTATCTCAATTTAGTCTTTGTCATTTTGTTATTAGATGCTTTGGTCATTATACCATTTGCTTGGCTAAGAGCCACGGCAAAGCCTATGCGCTACGCGGTTATTAAAATATTTAATGTAGCCATTAACTTAGGACTCAATGTTTTCTTATTACTGTATTTAAAAGATTTGGCTCAAGGGAATTCGCTTTTTGAGAGCATTTATAAACCCGATTTTGAAATCAGTTATATTTTTATTTCTAACGTAATAGCAAGCGGACTAACATTACTGCTGTTAATTCCTTTTTACACTAAAATCAGGTTTACATTCGATACCGTTTTATGGAAAAAAATGATGCGTTATGCTATGCCAGTTCTTGTTGCAGGAATTGCGTATTCCGTTAATGAAACTTTTGACCGCATTTTATTAGAATATTTGTTGCCACCAGATGTTGCAGACGAAAAAATAGGGATGTATTCAGCCTGCTACAAACTCGCTTTATTTATGACTTTATTTGCAACAGCCTTTCGTTTAGGTATAGAACCTTACTTTTTTAGCCATTCTAAAGCAGATAATCCGCAAAAAAATTATGCTAAAATTTTAGAATATTTTGTGGCTTTTGGATCTGTGATTTTATTAAGTGTTGTGGTTTTTGCAGATGTTTTAAAGCCTTTTATTATACGAAGTGAAGCCTATTATGAAGCCATGTGGATTGTGCCATTTATTCTGTTAGCTAATTTTTGTTTAGGTATTTATCACAACCTTTCTGTTTGGTATAAAATAACAGATCGCACTAAGTTTGGAGCCTATATTTCAATATTTGGAGCTGTGGTTACTTTGGTCTTAAATTATGTTTTAATTCCTGTTATAGGTTTTAAAGGCTCAGCAATAGCAACTCTTTCAGCATATACTCTTATGATGCTATTGTCGTTTTATTTCGGAAAAAAATACTATCCAATTCCTTATAATTTGAAGAAAATAAGTTTATATCTTGTGGTATCAATCTTGTTTTCATTTGTGTTTTTCTATAACTATCGCGAGAATTATATTATTGGAATTGCAATGTTAATTGTATTTTTGGGACTGGTTATTCTACTTGAAAAGAAGGAATTAAAACAACTTTTAAAACAAAATTAATGTGTCATTCATAGCCGTAGCAAAGCATCTCATTAGATAAAATTTAAAATGAAAATTAAAATAATAAATAAATCAAATCATCAATTACCACATTACGAAACTATTGCTTCTGCAGGTATGGATTTGCGTGCTAACTTATCGGAGTCTAGAATTTTAAAGCCTTTAGAGCGCAGTATTGTTGGTACAGGTTTATATATAGAATTGCCTGTTGGTATTGAAGCACAAGTAAGACCAAGAAGCGGATTGGCTGCAAAAAAAGGGATTACAGTATTAAATGCACCTGGAACTATAGATGCAGATTATAGAGGAGAAATAGGTGTCATTTTAGTAAATCTTTCTAATGAGGATTTTGAAATTCAGAATGGTGAACGTATCGCACAACTAGTCATAGCAAAACACGAACGTGCCGAATGGGTAGACTCCATAGAATTGTCTGAAACCGATAGAGGTGAAGGTGGTTTTGGGAGTACTGGAACAAAATAGATAAAGCATATCCTGCAAGGTTTCAAAAACCTTGTAGGTATTCGTAACCAAAAAACGTAAATAAAGTTTAACAGTAAAAGATTTCCACTATTGTGGAAACGAAAAATAAATTTTCCGATGAAAATAATAGTACCAATGGCAGGTCGAGGATCTCGCCTAAGACCACATAGTTTAACCGTACCAAAACCTTTAATACCTGTTGCAGGTCAGCCGATAGTACATCGCTTGGTTAAAGATATTGCTAAAGTTTTAAAGCAACCTATTGAAGAAATAGCTTTTGTTCTTGGTGACCCAGCATTTTTTGGTGAAGAGGTCGTAGAAAGTTTAAAAGAATTGGCAGAAGGTTTGGGAGCAAAAGCATCTATTTACAGACAAGATCAGCCTTTAGGAACAGGTCATGCTATTATGAGTGCAAAACCTTCACTTTCTGGCCCTGCTGTAATAGCTTATGCAGATACATTAATTAGAGCAGAATTTGATTTAGATCCTACAGCAGATAGTGTTATCTGGACAAAATGCGTTGCAAATCCTGAAGCTTATGGTGTTGTAAAACTTAATGATGATAAAAATATCGTTGAATTAGTTGAAAAGCCAGAAACTTTTGTAAGTGACCAAGCCGTTATAGGTATCTATTACTTTAAAGATGTGGCTGTTTTAAAGGAGAAGTTACAAGAGATTTTAGATGAAAACATAATGAATGGAGGCGAATACCAAATTAATGATGGTATTAAACGCATGATGGCAGATGGAAGAATCTTCAAAACAGGAACTGTTGATGAGTGGATGGATTGTGGAAACAAAGCTGTTACTTTAGAGACCAACGCTAAAATGTTAGGCTTCTTAACGTCTGACAATGAAGAGCAATTAATTGATGATTCTGTTGTTTTAGAAAATTCAAAAGTGATAGAGCCTTGTTACATTGGAAAAGGAACGGTTTTAAAAAATACAACTGTAGGACCTTATGTTTCTATTGGTAAAGATTGTGTCATAGAAAATTCAACCGTTAAAAATAGCTTAATACAAAACCAAACTACTATTAAAAACGCTAATTTAGACGAAGCAATGATTGGTAACCACGTTAAATATAACGGCGAGTTTACAAAGATTAGTATTGGTGATTATACCATTATGGAATAATTATTGAAATAGAATAATCGTGCTATTTAAATTTAGCAACTATGTATATCGTATTGTACACAATTAAAATAAAACCTAATCAAGAAGATAAATTCATTGAATCTTGGAAAGGATTAACAACGTTGATTTACAAATACGAAGGAAGTTTGGGCTCTCGATTACATAAAAAAGATGCACTAAACTTTTTTGCATATGCACAGTGGCCAGATAAAAATACATTTGATAACGCTGGAGGAAACTTACCAGAAGAAGCCAATTATTTTAGAAATACAATGAAGGCATCTTGTGAAAAATTTGAAGTGTTAGAAAAATTTGAAATGATTGAAGACTTGCTAAAGCAACAACAAAGTGAATAAGACATTTATCTTAATATTCGTTTTTCTTTTCGGAATGGTAATCGTTCCGCAGACGACTTATGCTCAAGTTGATTTTAACAAGCGTCCAGATGACGATTTAGGAAATGTTGAAGACGAATTTCAAGAACACTTTTTTGAAGCTTTAAAGCAAAAAGGTATTGAGAATTATGATAGAGCCGTAGACGCACTTCATAAATGCTTAAATCTTAATAGTAAACTTCCTGTAATCTATTTTGAGCTTGGTAAAAACTACAATAAGCTAAAAAACTTTGGAGCTGCAGAAGAGAACCTAAAGAAAGCCATTAGTATGCAGCCAGACAATGTTTGGTTTTTAGATGAGCTTTACGATGTGTATTTTCAGCAAGATGATATTAAAAATGCTTTAAAAACCATTAGGCAATTGGTAAAATATCATCCAGATTATAAAGAGGATTTGGCAGCACTTTACGTTAGAGAAGAAAAGTATAAACAAGCATTAGATTTATTAGATGAATTAGATGCCGAATATGGTTTAAGCGATTCTAGAGACGCCATGCGTAACGATATTTATAGCATTACAGGCAATGCAGACGATCGTATTGAAAATTTAGAACAACGTATTGCAAACAATCCTAATAACGAAGATAACCACTTAAAACTCATCTACAGGTATAGTCAAACAGGCGATCAGAAAAACGCTTACAAAGCTGCCAAAAATTTACTAGAAGTAAAGCCAGATTCAAAATTTGCGCATTTGGCATTGTATAAGTTTTATCTTCAAGATAATAAGATAGATGAAGCCATCAACTCTGTAAGAACTGTTTTAACAAGTCCAGAAATAAATGCAGATGCCAAAGCCAAAGTGCTTAAAGATTTTGTGGCTTTTGTGGCTAGAAATCCCGACTACGAATCAGATTTAATAGATATAACAGCACTTATAGACGATAACAAAGACGCACAAACCCATAGCGATTTAGGACATTATTACTTAAAAGCAGGCGATAAGGTTAAAGCGCTTACAAATTTTAAAGAAGCTTTAAAACAGAGCCCTAACGACTTTAAATTAATAAAAGACGTATTACTACTTCAATTAGATATTAAGGACTATAATGCGGTTAAAATAGATAGTGAGCGTGCTCTAGAATTATATCCTGCACAACCAATTTTATATTTGGTAAACGGTGTCGCAAATAATAATTTGGGAGCATATAAAAAAGCTATCGATAATTTAGAAATGGGACTAGACTTCTTAATCGATAATCCAAGTATGGAAGCCGATTTTTATTCGGAATTAAGTTTAGCCTACAAAGCCTTAAATAATATTAGTAAATCTGAAACGTTTGCTAAAAAGGCAAAAGCCTTAAAAGCCCAATAATTAATGAAGTTACCTCAAGTATATAATAATTTGAAACTTATACTAAGTGTCATTTTAATAGCATTTGCATTCAGCTGTGGTTCCACCAAAAGCGTTATAGCTTCTGGAGTAGCTAGTGATAAACTCTCGGCTAAGCAAGTGATAAAACAGCACAAAAAGAACGATGCTGATTTTAAAACAATGAATGCTAGAGTTAAGATTGAATTAATCCAAGGAGATAGCGAGCAAGGATTTACTTTTAGTTTTAGAATGGAAAAGGATAAAGTGATTTGGTTAAGTGCACCAATTGGTATGGCACGTATGATGATTACTCCGGATAAAGTAAAGTTTTATAACAAGTTAGATAACGAATATTTTGATGGTGATTATAAACTATTAAGTGATGTTGTAGGTATAGATCTCGATTTTATGAAAGTACAAAACATCCTTTTAGGTCAGACGATCTATGACCTTAATGACGAGCCTCACCAAGTTTTTGTTAATAATAATTCTTATGCTTTAAGTCCAAAAGACCAGCATGCATTGATAGAGTTATTCTACCTTATAAATCCATCACATTTTAAAATGGATAGCTTGCAATTACAGCAACAGTTTGAAAAAAGAATGCTTCAGGTAGATTATTCATCTTATCAAGAAGTGAAAAAACAAATACTACCACAGCATATAAGAATAGTAGCAGTTGACGATTCTGACCAAGTTACTATTACCATGGAATTTAAATCGGTATCTTTGAATGAAGAGGTTCGTTTTCCGTTTAATATTCCTTCAGGCTATAAAGAAATTGAAATTAAATAATGACTAAATATCGTTTCTATACTACACTAATAATAGGACTTTTACTATCCTGTTCGTCGTTATTCGCACAAAGCGATAAGCAAAAAAAATTAGAGCTTCAACGTCAACAAGTTTTAAGAGAAATGAAGCAAATAAATGCTTTGTTATTTACTAAAAAGAAGGAAGAAAAATCAGCAATTACACTTATTGAGGATATTAACTACAAAGTAAACGTTAGAAAAAATTTAATTAGAATTACTAACGAGCAAGCCAATTTACTTACTAGAGAAATTAATACGAATCAAAAAGAAATTACAAGTCTTAGAACGCAGTTGCAAGAGTTAAAAGACGACTATGCTGCTATGGTTGTAAAATCATATAAAAGCAAATCAGAGCAAAGTAAAGTGATGTTTTTATTGTCGTCAAGCAATTTTCAACAAGCTTATAAACGCCTTCAATATATAAGACAGTATAGAGATTATCAGAAAGAGCAAGGAGAAGCTATAAAAATAAAAACAAAGGAACTTCAAGATTTAAATATTCAATTATCTAAACAAAAAGAAGATAAGAAAAAACTTATTGAAGAAAACCGAATTGCTAAACGCGAATTAGAAAGCGAACTAAAACAACGTGAAACCTTGATGGCTTCTATTAAATCTGACATGAGCAAATTTGCTGCTCAGATAAAAGCTAAAAAACAAGAAGCAGACCGTTTAGATAAAGAAATAGATCGTTTAATTGCTGAAGCTATTGCTGCAGCCAATAAAAAAACGGGTAAAAAATCATCTACCGGAAAGTTTATTTTAACACCTGAAGCTAAAAAATTAGCAGCAAATTTTGCTTCTAATAAAGGTAAATTAGGTTGGCCAGTAGCTAGAGGTGTTGTGAAAGCTAAGTTTGGAAAAGGACGATCATTAACAGACAGTTCAGTTGAGGTAAACCATTCGGGAATTAAGATTGCCACGGAGGTAAATGCCGATGTTAAAGCAATTTTTAATGGTGTAGTATCTTCTATCCATGTTATGAAAAGAGGAAACCCAACCATTTTAATTAGACATGGTGATTACATAACAATCTATCATAACCTTTCTAAACTCTATGTAAAAAAAGGGGATCAGATTACAACAGGACAAGTTATAGGTAAGGTTTTTAGCAATAAGATTACAGGTGAAACGCTTCTCGATTTTAGAATTTACAAAAACAATCTAAAGCTGAATCCAGAATCTTGGTTAGCTAGACAATAAATAAAAGAGGTTACTTTTATTACTCAAAAAGCGCCTTTAACTCAGTCGCTTCAGAAGGTTTCATTTTGCCAGCCAAAACTAAACTCAATTGTTTACGACGTAACGCAGCATCAAAACGCTGTTTTTCTAATTTGGTTTCTGGGACCAGCTCAGGCACTTTTACAGGTCGTCCTGTTTCGTCTACAGCAACAAAAGTATAAATAGCTTCATTAGCCTTTACACATTCGCCAGACTCTCTGTCTTCAATCCAAACGTCCATATACACTTCCATAGAAGAGGTGAACGCTCGTGACACTTTAGCTTCTATCATCACAACGCTACCTAAAGGTATAGATCTGTTAAAGGCAACATGATTAACCGAAGCTGTCACGACAATACGTCTAGAGTGTCGTCTAGCAGCAATACTAGCTGCTCTATCCATACGAGCCAACAATTCGCCACCAAAAAGATTATTGATAGGGTTAGTTTCGCTTGGTAATACCAAATCGGTAACAATGGTTTTAGACTGAAATGCGGTTCTAGATGGCATAGATTTTTAAAATTTGTGCAAAGATAGAACGAATTTAGGATGAAGGTAGCATTATTATAACTAAAAAGTAATATCACTGAAGACTAATTGATAATCTCCGTGTAAATATGTTTTACCTAAAGTTAAAAAGTAGAGTAGTAAAATGGGCCTTAAAAATCTATTTAAGCTTTTTTATCAATAACCAAGCATCTCGGTTATGTTCACGACGAATCTTATATAGTTCGCGTTGTGCTTCCTCTCTAGTTTCAAAACTAGCATAAACTACTTCGTGTAAACCATAGCGGTTTGTACCAATTTTTCGAGCTTTAAAGCCATTGTCTCTTAGTTGCTTAACTTTCTTTTCTGAATTAGCTTCTACTCTAAAAGCACCAGCAACAATATGGTAATTACCACTTTGCTTTTCTAAAGATAATGTTGCTGCAGGTAATGGGTTACTAATTACAAAAGTTGCTTCTTGTACTTTAGCATCAAGTTGCTCATTAGCTTGCTCTTGTGCTAATTGATTGTGGTTTTCAATAGTACTATTGTAGTAAGTTGCAGCACCAAAGCCACCTAAGCCTAAAAATAGGACAGCTGCAGCAGCATATTTTAACCAGTTACGATTAGAACGTTTTTGAGGAGTTAACGCAATAGGTGCAGTTTCTTCAACAGCCTCTGCCGTTTCTCTATAAACTTCACGATTTACATCTGTAGATGTAAAGTGAGATAAACCAAAAGCATCTGTAAGATAATTGATGTGATCAGATGGATTAAACTCAATTTTACCATCAGCATTCAACTTTAACTCACCAATATTTTTAAATTGAATCGTTTCTCCTTCATTTAAAAAGGATTTAATAGACTTTATATGCTTAGAAATTTTATTTAAAGCTGTTGTGTAAGGTATCTTTTCAACCTCAGCAATATAGTTTGCTAATAAACCATCATTTTGTTGTAGCTGCTCATTAAAAGACAAAGCTTTTTTTGGAGGATAAAACGTATGAGTGGTTTCGTGAATTTTTGCCGAAACACGTTGCGTTAAGAATGCTCCAAACTCAGGAATGGTAACACAATCGTAACGGTATAATAGGTCGCTAATGTAAGTCTCTAACTGCATATAGACGCAAAGTTAAAAATTTTTATTTCTGAATGAAATTAAGTGCAGCATAGTTATTAACATCAAAATAAATAGTTGCCTATGTGATTGATTTTCTTGGAATTTACAATGACTTTTTTTTTTGAAATAATTTTGTTTTTTTTTGATTGGGATTATCCAAATGGTTTTCATTATGCTTTCTGTTTAGGAAGATTTCAAATCCATTCAGAATTAAATAATTATATTCGTGTAAAGACGGTTAATTTTCTTAAGTATTTAGTTTTCAATGACAGACCAACAATTAATTTATGCTTTAGCTTTACAACATGTACCCAAAATTGGAGCTACAACGGCTAAGAAATTGATTAATCATTGCGGATCTGCTGAAGCGGTTTTAAAAGAAAAGAAAACAAAGCTTTTAAAGATTGATGGTATTGGTAGCATTACTATTCAAGGCCTTTTTGATAAGATTCATTTGGAAGAAGCTGAGGAAGAATTAAAGTTTATAAAAGACAATAATATTATTGTGCATTATTTTACTCAGGACACTTATCCAGAACGTTTAAAGCATTGTATCGATGGTCCGATTTTACTATTTCAATCAGGTAATATTAATTTAAAAGAACAACGTATTATTAGTATTGTTGGTGCCCGAAAAATTACCACTAGCGGTATCGCCTTCTGTGAAAAATTAGTAGAAGCGTTATCTCCATTTAACCCCATAATTGTTTCTGGATTTGCTTATGGTACAGACATTACAGCTCATAAGGCAGCTGTAAAACAGAATTTACAAACCATAGGGTGTTTAGCACACGGCCTCAATCAAATTTATCCAAAAGCACATATAAAGTACGTGGCAGATGTTGAAAAATACGGAGGGTTTTATACCGATTTTTGGAGTTCAGATACCTTTGATAGAAATAACTTTTTAAAACGAAACCGAATTATAGCAGGACTTAGTGAAGCTACAATAGTTATAGAATCTGCCGAAAAAGGAGGCAGCTTAGTCACAGCAGATATTGCTAATTCTTATAACAGAGAAGTCTTTGCTGTACCAGGAAGAACTACTGATAGTCAAAGTGTGGGTTGTAATAACTTAATAAAATTTCAGAAAGCCCATTTGTTATCTCATCCTTTAGATGTACCATATATGCTAAATTGGGAATTAGAACCTAATAAGAAGCAACCTGTACAACAACAACTATTTGTAGAACTAGAACCCGATGAAAAAATTATTTACAACTTTCTAAAAGAAAATAACAAAGAGTTGTTGGATGTCATTGCCATTAAATGTGAAATGCCAACGTATAAAATAGCAGGTATTTTATTGAACATGGAATTGAAAGGTGTTGTAAGACCTTTACCAGGAAAACTGTTTGAGGTTATTTAACAATACAACGATAAAAACCACTTTTGATACAGAAAAAGCTTACAAGATAATGTCGTTTTTATACTTTTGTGAGCTTATAGTAGTGTTTGGGTTTATGAAGTATTTTTATGTTATCTGTTTTTTCTTATTTCAGTTTAATTTAGTTGCACAACATCAAGAATTATCAGTTTTTACTTGTGGTGAGTTAGAGGATACTAGTCAGACGGCTCAATCAAGAAGCTCTTTTCATACAACGGAGAATCCAGATAATATTTTTGTAGATCGTTTTGGTAATGAAAAACAAAAAAATATAAACCCTAATATTGCTGGTCAACAAAGGGCAATACCCTTAGCACCAGATTATATTAGTCCAGAAGGTTTGTTTGCCATTTATTTAACGGATCAAATATCTGATAATAGCATTCAAGATTTTGATAACAATTCAGCCTATAGAAATGTCATTGCACAGATTTTTGCGGATTTAGAGCAGTTAATTATAGAAAGTCCATCAACAGGTGTCGTAGAACCTGTAAAGATAGAGCTGCAATCCATGTCTGTTAACAGTGGTGTGTTAGCATCAGCATCTTCATATTATGATTACTCAGGTGTTGCAGTAGGTACTATTGTAGAAGGTGAAGTTTGGAAAGCCATAAATTCTGGATCTAATGATCCCGATAATTGGGATGGTTTAATACGCGTTAACTTTTTTCATGATTGGTACAGTGATTTCAATAATCCCACTGGAATTACTGGAACAAATGCATTTGACATGTATGCTGTTTTATTACACGAAATTATGCATGCATTGGGTTTTGCTTCAGGTATAGACGAATTCGGAAACCCCAAAAATGGAAGAGCTTTTTTTAAATATGATAATTTACTGCATACAGACACAAATGATAATTTAATTGTACCTCTTGGTCTAGACTGGAGTTTTAATAGTGCGGTCCCTATTAACACCATAACAAATGGCTGTCCAAGCACCTCGGAAATTAGATTAGGAGATAATAATTTACCAGTGCATTCACCACAGGTTTTTTCTAATGGATCAAGTTTAAGTCATGTAGATTTAAATAATGACTGTAACTATCCACTTAATGATTTTATAATGGCATATGCCATTGCTGCTGAAACTTCAAGAAGACCGCTCTCACAAGAGTTTGATATATTATGTAGTTTAAATTATAATTTATCTACTCAATTTGGTAACAATAATATTATTGAGTTTGCTAATCCTGCAATTATAACTTCTGTAAGCAATAACAGCAGTAATATTATAGCTTATTCTGGTTGTCAGCCACCTGTTTTTGGAATTGATGATTTTAAAGACCCAATTGCGCAACCAACAATTGAAAACTGTCCAAGTAATACTTTAAATATATTAGAACAAGATTTATTGAATAATGATATATCTAATCTTGGCTTGGCACTAGAGGTTGCCAATTTAAGTTTAAACGGTGATTTAATTACAACTTTCACAGGTGTAGCACCTAATAGAACTTTTATAATTACACCAAATTTTGTTGGAGATCTTCAGCTTATGTATCAACCAAAAGATACTAGTGGTAATTTGGGAAACAACACTTTGGCAAACATTAAAGTAACGATGTGTCCAAATTTTGGATGTATAAATACAAATGATTGTAATTTAATTTGTAATCCAGAAATTGATTTTATTGCTAATACTAATACAAATTGTTTTGTTGAAGGCAACATAGCTGCTAATGGTGTAAATACAATTCCAGGATGGCGCTTTAAATTTTCTACTCCAGATTGGTTCGATGATGATAACAGTACGTGTAGTCCAACAAATCGAAGTGCTTATTCAAACAGTGTTTCTTTACCAAATACAGGCGCATCTAGTGGAAGATTTCATTTTTTCTCTACTCAGAACTATCAAACCTCTTATTCTAGAAATGATTTTTCAAGTGAGGCAATAATGACAAATGTAGCGCTAAAGCCAAATACAAAGTATATTTTGTCCTATCATAAAAGCGATGGGTTAGATCCAAGTTACGTTGGTACAATGCCTGTAGGTAATGGTTCGTCTATTGTTCAACCAAATATAGGTTTAGATGTTAGTTTAAGTACCATAAATTCTACTACGAGTTTGTTATATTATAAACATGAGTTTGGGCCAACACTTGTTAGTTCCCCTTTTGCCCATTCTACTAACTTTTTAAATAATAGTTTATTAATTTTTAATGACAATAATATAGGTTTTGATTGGTCTCAAACCGTCACAGTATTTAACTCGCCTTCAGTAATTGATAATTCGAATGCAGTCTTGGTTTTTAGTCATGCCATAGGTAATAGTTTTGTTAACTCAGGAAGACCATATAGTACGACTTTTGAATCGTATTTTTTAGCATTAGATAGAATAGAATTAATTGAAGATCGTTTGCAAGATACACCTGATAATTATACTATAAATTGTGGGGCAACCCAAGTAATTGGAATAGACTTATGTTCAGTCGCTAATATGCAATACGAATGGTGGGATATTACTAACGGAATACAGTTAACGGACTTAGATAATACCACTACGACTTATACTGATGGTATAATTACAACGCTTCCTTTATCAGTAAATTATACAATTAATTCAATCAATGATAATGGCTCTACTATTACACTAAGTAATGTTGAGAATTCAATAGAATTAGAACTGCGACGTAATTTTCCAACAACCTTTATTAATAATAGCGTTACACCTTCAACTACAGCTGCAAATAATATTCATATTACCGATAATACTGCTACAGTTAGTATAACCGTTTTAAATGAAGCTCCAACGGATGCTACATTTAGTTTTTCACGTTTAAATTGTTTAGAATATACTTTTCAAGCTACTGAAACTTACGAAACCCATGAATGGGATTTTGACAATGATGGTGTAGTAGATGTTTCAGGTTCTGGTACTGATTTAGCAAACACCAACCCAAGCTATACCTTTCCTGGATTAGGCACTTATGTCGTAACACATATGGTATCTAATGAGTGTGGTAGTTTATCTTATCAAGAAAGTATTGTGCTTGCTTGTGGTTGTTCTAGTAGTACCACTTGGAACGGCACAACATGGAGCAATGGTAATCCAGATATTAATACAGAAGCCATAATTAATGGCAATTATGATACTCTACTTAACGGAAGTTTTAGTGCCTGTGAATTAGTTGTAAATGCCAGTGCAACACTTTTTATTCAAAATGCAACATTCGTAGAAGTAGAAAGTAATACAACTGTAAATGGTAATCTTTGGGTAGAAACTCATGGAGCATTTGTTCAGAATTTAGATTTAGAAAATGCATTTATTCTTAATCCTGGAGGTAATGCGCTTGTAAATAAACAGACCACTGTTGTTAATAATTGGTATGATTATACCTATTGGAGTTCTCCAATTGTGGATGAAACCGTAGGTGATGCCTTAGATATTGCACCTGCAAACCGACGTTTTTGGTACAATGCACAAAACTATTTAGATCAATATTTAGATAGTTCTAATAACACAATTCTTGGTAGCGATGATATTGATGATGATGGTAATGACTGGCAAATAGCAACTGCAGCATCCATTATGACTCCAGGAGTAGGCTATGCAGCAACGGTTTCTCCTATTGGTGTTTTCCCAGGTGCTTATCTAGCCACTTTTGAAGGTGTATTTAATAATGGTATTATAGAAACACCCATTTATGTTAATGGCTTAGCCACTGACAATGATTGGAATTTAATTGGTAATCCCTATCCTAGTGCTATAGATTTTGATAATCTATATGCATTAAACTCTAGTCTTATTGGTGGGTCTGCGTATTTATGGTCTCATGCTAGTCCTCCAGATAACAACAACGATGGTAATCAAGGTTTAAACTTTAATGCAAACGATTATGCCATTATTACTGTTGGCAGTGGTAATATTGCTGGTAGTGGTACTTTAACAGACAATAATATTCCTAACACTGATAACACAATTCCTTCTGGTCAAGGGTTTTTTGTAAAAGGCTTATCTAACGGAACATTAAGGTTTAATAATAGTATGCGTAAAGCGGATTTAATAAGTAATAATCAGTTTTTTAGAAATTCTAATACAACAAATACTAATAGATTGTGGTTAAACCTTACTACTGAAAGTGGTATTTTCAACCAAATACTTATCGCTTATGTTGATGGTGCTACTAGCGGTTTTGATGGTTTTTCTTTTGATGCCACTCGAAGTCTGCATGGTGGGAACACCTCAATTTTATTTACTGAAATTGAAAATGATACCAGAAGATTTGCGATTCAAGGGAAAAACCCAAATGACTTAAATCTTAATGAAATTATACCGTTTGCGTATTATTCGGGAGTAGATGATACTACCGTTTACACTATTTCTATTCCACAATTAGAAGGAGATTTCTTAACAAATAATACCATTTATCTACGTGATAAATTATTAAACGTAGTCCATAACTTAAATGCTGAACACTACAGTTTTTATTCACAAATGGGAGAATTTAAAGATAGGTTTGAAATCGTTTTCAATTCAGAGAATTTATCGATTAAAGATAAAGACATTGAAGCTTTAGAGGTGTATCCAAACCCAACAACAGGTATTATTCATGTAAAGTCTGAAACAACCTTAAAATCATTACAGTTGTTTAATAATTTAGGGCAGTTAATTTTATCTAAATCTGAGGCCAATCATTTAGACCTTTCTAGAATTAGTGAAGGTATATACTTTTTAAAAGTGATGGACTTATATGGAAATATTAAAAATGTATCTATTATAAAAAAATAGGTACGAAGTTTTGTTACTGTATATTGCCAACAAATATAGTTACTAGATTATTTTATAATATGAGATTGAAAGGAGTTATTAGACCTTTGCTAGGTAAGCTTTTTGAGGTTATTTAATAAATTCCTAAGCGGGTAGAAATCTTATTAATTGGAATAATATTGATTTCAATTATTTAGATTCTCTATACATCATAATAAGGCTTACAATTGCAACAACAATTACTGCAATAGCTAAATAACCTAGCCAATCCATAGATTTTTCGCTTATTAATTGTGAAATTAATAACAGTAACATTGCGAAAATAGTAAGGATTGGGCTAAGAGCTTGCTTTTTGAAATTCATTTTTTTTAATATCCTACTTTCTCTCTAACACGTTTCAAAACGTCGTCTGCAACCAATTTTGCTTTAGCGGCACCTTTTGCTAATGCTGAATCAACTTCATCAAGATTATTCATATAATAATTATAACGTTCTCTTTGTTTAGAAAAACGCTCTAAGATTAATTCGTACAAGGCTTGTTTAGCGTGGCCATAACCGTAATTTCCTCCTTCGTAATTAGCCTTCATTTCTGCAATTTGAGCTTCAGAAGCTAATAAACTATAAATAGCAAAACAGTTACATGTTGTCCAGTCTTTTGGTTCTTCAAGAGGTGTACTATCGGTTTCAATAGACATTATTTTTTTACGTAATTGTTTTTCAGGTAAAAAGATATTAATAAAATTACCGCGACTTTTACTCATTTTTTCGCCATCTGTACCAGGAATAAGCATGCCGTTTTCTTGTATTTTTCCTTCAGGTAAAACAAAAGCTTCTCCCATTTTAGCATGAAAACGAGAGGCGACATCACGTGTCATTTCAATATGTTGTAATTGGTCTTTTCCAACCGGAATGATTTCTGCATCATACAACAGAATATCCGCAGCCATAAGCATTGGATAGGTGAATAAGCCAGAGTTAACGTCTTCTAAACGATCGGCTTTATCTTTAAATCCATGCGCTAATGTTAAACGTTGGTAAGGAAAGAAACAACTTAAATACCAAGAGAGTTCCGTTACTTGCGGAATATCACTTTGTCTATAAAATACGGTTTTTTCAATATCTAACCCAAACGCTAGCCAAGTTGCAGCAACAGAATAAGTGTGATTTCTTAATTCTTCAGCATCTTTAATTTGTGTTAGCGTATGCAAATTTGCGATAAATAAAAATGAATCGTTTTTAGCATCATTAGCCATTTCTATTGCTGGTAAAATTGCACCTAATATATTTCCTAAATGCGGTGTGCCTGTGCTTTGTACTCCTGTTAGTATTCTTGCCATAACATTACCTGTGTAAGCAGGTATCTCTTTAAATTAAACTTAAATTATAAACAAAGGTAAATTTTTTAGTAGAACTATAAGAAGTCATTTAATTTAATTAATTAGTTTTGATGCTATGGCATTTTTGAAATATCCATTTTGGCTTTTATATCGCATTTGGTTCTACATTTTGGTAGCTATCCCAATTATTGTATTGTTTCCTTTATTAATTATCTCTATTTCTAGAGAGGAATGGTATCGGTATTTTTTTAAACTAGCACGTATTTGGTCTAAGTTTATTTTAATAGGTATGGGTTTTGGGTATAAAATCATAAGAGAAGAAATGCCTGATCCTAATAAAAGTTACATGTTTGTAGCTAATCATACTTCTATGGCAGATATTATGCTAATGCTGGTGGCTGTTAAGAATCCTTTTGTCTTTGTAGGAAAACAAGAACTCGCAAAAATTCCATTGTTTGGATTCTTTTATAAACGTACCTGTATTTTAGTAGATAGAAGTAGTGCTCAAAGCAGACAAGCTGTTTTTTTAAGAGCACAACGACGCTTAAAACAGGGCGTAAGTATTTGTATTTTTCCTGAAGGTGGTGTACCAGAAGAGCATATTTTATTAGATGAATTTAAAGATGGAGCGTTTCGCTTGGCAATTAACCATCAAATACCTGTAGTACCAATAACTTTCTATGATAATAAAAAGCGATTTTCATATACTTTTTTTAGTGGAGGTCCTGGTAAAATGCGAGCCAAAATTCATCATTTTTTGCCAACAAATGGTTTAAAGGCTACAGATACTAAAGCATTAAATGAAAAAACACGGACTTTAATTTGGGATGAATTAAGTCGTCATCAAATAACAAAAAAAAGCTACTCTAACCAAGAGTAGCTTTTGTTATCATTGCATTTATCATAGCTTACTTGCTGCAATAACCTAAATTAAATTAACCTAAAACTTAAAACTTAATCCTGTATACACACCGATAAAAAACGGTTTAAAATCTCCCGTTGTATTATTAAATGTGTTTATTTGATACTTTAATGTGGGTTCAAGATTTATATGCCATTGTTTAGACAGATTGTAATTCATTCCTAAACCAAAATTGGCACTAAAACTGGTAGTATTAATATTGTTGGCTTCTCCAATTAAGGTCGAACTTCCATTGATATCTGCGTAGATTTCATTTTCATTTAAAATAAACGTGCTAAATCCACCAATAACATTAATTCCGAATTTTTTATCTAATAAGCTATACTCTAATTCTAAAGGCACTTCAATAAAACCAAATTTTTGATCAATTTTACCTGCAATTTTAGTGTTGAATAGTTCTGGAGTAGAAGCTTTATTCATCATTGTAGAGCTTATAAGTGATACGTGTTGCTCCCCTCCTTTAAAGGAAATATTACTGAACTCAGCGTCTACACCTCTAGCAGCTGTTTCAGCTCCTGTATAAGCATAAACATCTGAGGTCGTTTGACTAAGGTTTACACGATGGACACCTGCTCTAATTTTTAATTTCTTAGAAATGGCATAGCTACCAGCAATACCATAGCTCATGGTAATATCAGAACTTTTGGAGTTTTCATTAAATTGCTGATCTAAAGGAGACCCAGCTCCTAAAGAGCTAAAATAAACAGGCGCAACATTTGGGGCAATGCTCCACCTGTTTTGGTCATCTTCTTTTTCTTCTTCTTCAATAGTTGTGTTCTGTTCTGCAATAGCATCTTCAATAGACGCTTTTTCTGGAATTTCAATAAGTGAATTCTCGGCTTCTGGCTTATTTGTTTTGCTTAAATCTGTATGAGGTGTTTCTGATTTTGTGTTTTCAGATGATTTATTTGCAGCAATACTTGTGTTACTGTTTTCTAAGGCCTCTTTAATGGTAGATTTTATTTCTGTTTCAGATGCTAATTGAGTGTTATCGTTTTTCTTTAAATTAGAATTTGATGTTTTAGTTTGGTTAGCAATCTTGGTGCTTTTGTCTTTATTTGATGATAAGCGATGTTGCTTTTGAGACGATTTATGTCGTTTTACAACTTTAGAGTTATTAGCAACCGAATTTAACTTTTGATTATAATTATTAGGGGTTGTTAATTGTTTTGAAGTAGACGTTTTTTGAGATGTATCCTCTTTAGAATCGTTTAAATTTGATTCTTGTTCAGAGTCTATATTTGAATTAACTATTTGGGTTTTATTATTAGATCCAACTGTATTTAGCTCGTTTGGACTTTTTTTAGTTGATGTATTTGTGTTGTTGTTGTTGTTGTTGTTGTTGTTGTTGTTGTTGTTGTTGTTGTTGTTGTTGTTGTTTAGGTCATTGGTGCTATTTTCTGTATTAACAATAGGAAATTTCTGATTATCATCAGTATTAAATACAGAAACACCAACAGTTAGTAATAAAGTAACCATAGCTGCAACACCACCAATTTGCCACCACAGGGCAATAACTCTACGTTTTTTCTTTTTCTTAGGAAGACTTTCGCTTATGCGTTCCCAAACGGCATCGTTAGGCGCAACTTCAAAATCTTTGAACTTTTCCTGAAAAAGTCTATCTATGTTTTTTTTATCGTTCATTATTTATAAGCTTCGCGAATTTGAGGTTGCGTTATAAGCTTCAATTTTATCTTTTAAAATCATCCTTGCTCTTGCTAGGTTAGATTTTGAGGTACCTACTGAAATATTAATCAATTCACTAATTTCAACATGAGAATAGCCATCTAAAACGTATAAGTTGAATACCAACCTATATCTATCTGGTAATTCTTGGATAATTTGTAGTAAATAATTAATACTTACGTCGTTTTCATTAAGATCTACTGAAACGTCTTTAATATTATCTTCATTCATAATATCGTAAACGCCTACATCTTCTCTATAGCGTTGCAAAGATGTGTTTATGGCAATTCTTTTAAGCCAACCTTCAAAAGACCCTTTGTTATTATACTGTTCTATTTTATTAAAAATAGTTATAAATGCGTCGTGCAGATTATCTTCTGCTTCTGCATAGTTTTTTGAGTACTTAAGACAAAGCGAAAATAATTTACTTGCAAATTGCTTGTATAATTGGCTTTGAGCTTGAGCATCTTTGTTAATACAATTTTTTATGAGTTGGTCTAAACTCACATTTGTTATAGGGTTAGTTAATAATTAAAGTTTTAAATGTCCGTATGTTTTAATCGTCAGATAGCACAACAGGAACTTCTACAATATAGTATTGGTCAACAGTTACTCCGTTTGTTTCAACTTCTCCTTGGAAAAACTTAAATACATAGGTTTCACTTCCAGTGGCATGAAAATTAAAATGAACGGTTACTTCTTCAGGGGCATCAATACATGTTGTGTTGTTTATAGTATATACTGTATTTACAACTGCAACGGTTCTTTGTTGTCCATCTATTTCATAAAAAAAATCATTAAAATAGTAACATGAACTTGGCTGTGTATACGTTATATCTATTTGGTAAACTTCGCCTTTTACAAAATATTCAGGCATTACTACGCTATCAATAGGTACAACTTCCAAATAAAAATCATGGTTATTGACATCGTCAACATTACACGAAGTTAATATTGAGGCAAGTAAAAAGGCGATTAGGACAAATTTCTTCATACATTAATTAATCAATTTCTATAATATAGATGTAAAAAGTGCAAAATGGTTGCGTCTAAAATTAAAAAAATCCTGATTTTGTGTCAGGATTTTTTTAATTCAATTTATTTAGATTCATTAATGAGTGCTCTCACTTTTTCTTCTAATTCGTCCATCAGGTCTGGATTATCCTGTATTAAAAGTTTAACAGCATCACGACCTTGACCTAGCTTGGTGTCTCCATAGCTAAACCAAGAACCACTCTTTTTAACAATTTCGTGTTCTACGGCTAAATCTAAAACTTCTCCTACCTTAGAGATACCTGCGCCATACATAATATCAAATTCTGCCAATCTAAATGGTGGAGCAACTTTGTTTTTAACAACCTTAACTCGCGTTTTATTACCCATTACATTACTGTCGCTATCTTTAATCTGTGTAGAACGTCTAATGTCTAAACGCACAGAAGCGTAGAATTTTAAGGCATTACCACCTGTTGTAGTTTCAGGGTTACCAAACATGACACCAATTTTTTCACGTAACTGGTTAATAAAAATTACGGTACAATTGGTCTTGCTAATAGAAGCTGTTAATTTTCTTAAAGCCTGAGACATTAAACGCGCATGTAAGCCCATTTTAGAATCTCCCATTTCACCTTCAATTTCACTTTTAGGTGTTAAGGCAGCCACAGAGTCAATTACAACAATATCAATAGCACCAGACCTAATTAAGTTATCAGCAATTTCTAAAGCTTGCTCTCCGTTATCTGGTTGAGAAATAATTAAATTGTCAATGTCTACTCCTAATTTTTCGGCATAGAAACGATCAAAAGCATGCTCTGCATCAATAAATGCGGCAATACCTCCCGCTTTTTGCGCTTCTGCAATGGCATGAAGTGTTAATGTTGTTTTACCAGAAGATTCTGGACCATATATTTCAATAACACGTCCTCTAGGATATCCACCAACGCCTAAAGCAATATCTAAACCTAAAGAACCAGAGGAAATAGCATCTACATCTACAACCGCCTGATCGCTCATTTTCATCACAGTCCCTTTACCATAAGCTTTATCTAATTTATCTAACGTTAGTTTTAAAGCTTTTAATTTTGCATCTTTTTCGCTACTCATTTGTTCTTTTTCTTAAAATTAATTGTCTTCAAAAATACCACTTATTTTATTTATTTCATTTTTTGTTTTAAAATAACTGTAAAAGAAAATAACGTTTTTTTCACTTTTATAACGCAACCCTTTTGCACTTTTTACATCTACTAAATGAAAAAGGAATTAATTGCTATGAAAAAGTTTTAGAAAGCAGAGGTAAATCTTTTGATTTCTCTGTTTTATAAACAACACAATTAGTAAAGCATTAGGTGTTTCAGTTACTGTTTAACTCTCAGTAATTGTAAAGCCGGTGTAGATTAACTTTTTAAGTTGTTTTAAGTTGGTAAGTTAATCTGTAAAAGCACTTTGAAATATTCAGAGTGCTTTTTTTTGTGCTTATTTTGAAGCTTTTGTACTAAAAATAATACCTTTGTCGCTTATTATTTTATTCTTTAACCTTAAAAATTAGTATAGCATGCAACTGTACAATAACTTAAGTGCCAAAGAAAGAGCAGAACTTATTGCACAAGCGGGAAAAGAACGCTTAACCATCTCTTTCTACAAGTACGCTAAAATTAACAATACCGAAATTTTTAGAAACCACATGTTTCTCGCTTGGGATGAATTAGAAGTCTTAGGAAGAATCTACGTGGCCACTGAAGGAATTAATGCGCAACTTTCTGTACCTGCAGAAAACTTTGATGCTTTTAAGAAACATCTGGATACCATTTCGTTTTTAGAAAATGTAAGATTAAATATTGCTATAGAGCACGATAATTTTGCCTTTTTAAAACTAAAAGTTAAAGTGCGTAAAAAAATTGTAGCAGACGGATTAAATGATGCGTCTTTTGATGTGACTAATAAAGGTGTTCATGTTAATGCTAAAAAATTCAACGAGCTTATTGAAGACCCAAATACGGTTCTGGTAGATATGCGAAACCATTACGAAAGTGAAATTGGTCATTTTAAAAATGCCGTAACACCAGATGTAGATACTTTTAGAGAGTCTTTAGATTTAATTGAAGAAGATTTAAGAGCACACAAAGAAGACAAGAAGCTAGTGATGTATTGCACCGGAGGTATTAGATGTGAAAAAGCAAGTGCATATTATAAGCATAAGGGCTTTAAAAACGTATTTCAGCTTGAAGGTGGTATCATTAACTATGTTAGACAGATTGAGGCTGAAGGCTTAGAAAATAAATTCTTAGGTAAAAACTTTGTCTTCGACGAAAGACGATCAGAACGTATCAGTGATGATGTTATTGCCAATTGTCACCAATGTGGAAAACCAGCAGATATGCACACAAATTGTGCTAATGAAGCTTGTCATTTATTATTTATTCAGTGTGATGAATGCAAGGAAAAAATGGAAAATTGTTGTTCTTCAAACTGTATGGAAATAAATAGATTACCATACGAAGAGCAAAAAGCATTACGCAAAGGACAGGGCAATAGTAATGATATTTTTAAAAAAGGACGTGCAGATCATTTGCCATATAAAAAGGACTTGCGTAATATTTTTGATACCTTAGGCAAAACAATTTAAATGAACATTTACAAGCTATTACAACTTAACAGAAAAATTAAGAGCCATAGGATTAAGTTCTTTGGGCTTTTTCTGTTGCATAAACTTAATAAGCGGTATTTAGCCGTTAATTTAGATCCTGTAATGGCTTGTAATTTGCGTTGTAAAATGTGTTATTTTACGGATGAAGATTATGTAAAAACACTAAAAGGACAATTTAAAGATGAAGAATTAAATTTAGTAGCAAAAACTATTTTTAAACGTGCCTTAAAGCTTCAAATAGGTTGCGGTACTGAGCCTACATTGTATAAAAATCTTGTAAAAATTGTAGAATTAGGCAAGCAGTATAAAGTACCCTATATTTCTATAACGACAAATGCTAATTTATTAACTGAAGAAAAGATTGAAGCACTTTTAAAAGCAGGTTTAAATGAGTTTACAATTTCACTTCATGGCGTTACAAAAGAAAGCTACGAAGGCTTTATGAAAAAAGCTAATTATGAGAAATTTCATAATGCGTTTAATGTTTTTAAGAAGCTTAAAGAAACTTATGATTTTAAAGTTAGAATAAACTATACCTTTAATAAGGATAATTTTTACGAGCTTAGTGAGTTTTTTAACCATTTTGATGCCAAAAGCTTTGATATATTGCAAATTCGTCCAATTCAGAAAATTGGAAATACAGAATATAACGATTTTGATATCTCTTCGTTAGCTAATGATTACCCTGATCTTATACAAACAATAAGAGCAACTTGCGCAAGTAATAATATAACGCTTATGGCTCCTAATACAATTTCTAAATTAGATTCAGAAAACCAATCGAGTTTTATTTTTGATTATACATTTTGCTATGTATCACCAAACAAATTTTGGAAAGAAGGCTTTAATTGGAAAGAGGAAAGCTTTAATAAATACTCAAAACGAATTGGCTGGAGCAATACATTGTTTTCTAATATATTTAAGTCTAAAACACAGTTAAAATCGCTGTCTAATAAATTGAATTACGAAATAGAATTCACCTAGATGTCACACTTAATAATTGAAATTATTAATAATATGAACACTTAGCTTTTTAGTGTCATATAAGAATGACGTGCAGCAATAACAATTTGACTTTAGATAACTAGAGAAATAATCTTATCTTTACTCATTAATTATTTACGAATCCTATATCTAGATTTTTTTTATTTCTAGATTTAATATATAAAATTTTTATGGCTTGTAACAGTTGCTCAACTGGTAAAGATGGCCAACCAAAAGGATGCAAAAACAATGGGACTTGTGGCACAGATAGCTGCAATAAACTTACTGTTTTTGATTGGTTAGCTAATATGTCGCTTCCAAACGGACAAGACCCATTTATTGGTGTTGAAGTGCGTTTTAAAAACGGCAGAAAACACTATTATAAAAACACAGAAAACCTCACATTAAGCATTGGAGATATAGTGGCAACACAGGCAAAGTCTGGCCACGATATAGGTATGGTTACACTTACAGGAGAATTGGTAAGGGTACAAATGAAACGCAAAAAAGTAAGACTTGATGACACTGAAAATGTTTTAAAAATATACCGAAAAGCGTCACAAAAAGACATCGATATTTGGTCTGCAGCTAGAGACAGAGAGGAACCAATGAAGGTTAAAGCACGTCAATTTGCTATAGACTTAAAGCTGAAAATGAAAATTTCAGATATAGAATTTCAAGGAGATGGCAGCAAAGCAACCTTTTATTATACCGCTGAAGAGCGCGTAGATTTTAGAGAATTAATTAAGGTTTTTGCACGTGAGTTTAGAACACGTATTGAAATGAAGCAAGTTGGCTTTAGACAAGAAGCTGCACGATTAGGAGGTATTGGATCCTGTGGTAGAGAATTGTGCTGTTCTACATGGTTAACAGATTTTAGATCTGTTAGTACATCTGCAGCACGTTATCAGCAATTGTCTTTAAACCCTTTAAAGCTTGCCGGACAATGTGGAAAATTAAAATGTTGTCTTAATTATGAGTTAGATGCCTATTTAGATGCTTTAAAAGCTTTTCCTAAATCAGACACTAAATTATATACAGAAAAAGGAAATGCAGTTTGCCAAAAAACAGACATTTTTAAAGGATTAATGTGGTATGCCTATGAAGGAGAATGGATGAATTGGCATATTATTACTACAGATCAAGCGAACGAAATTATTGAAAAAAACAAAAGAAAAGAAAAAGTCGCAAGCCTTGAAGAATATGCGGTAGAGCACATTCAAGACACTAAAAATGAGTTTGAGAACGTTGTAGGTCAAGATAGTTTAACGCGTTTTGATAGTCCAAAACCGAATAAGAAACGTAAAAATAATAGGAACAACAGAAATAACAAGAATAGAAAGAGCAACAATAAGAGTAATAACAGTAAAAATAAAACTCAAAATCGAAGCCGTAATCAAAAACCAAAAGCCAAAACAAATACAAATGCGAAGAAAGACTAATGGATTATTTTTGGTTATAATCAGTTGTTTTTTATTGGCGAGTTGTGACTCAGAAGCTGTGTTTGACCAATATAAATCAGTTCCAAATCAATGGCATAAGGATTCTGTTGCTAGTTTTAATTTTAAAGCACCTGATACTTTAAAAAATTACAATTTGTTTGTTAATTTAAGAAATACAGATGCTTATAAATTTAGTAACTTATTTCTTATAGTAGAATTAAATTATCCAAACGGAAAAGCAGTAAAAGACACTTTAGAATATAAAATGGCAGCTCCAAATGGAGAATTGTTAGGAACAGGTTTTTCAGACTTAAAAGAGAATAAATTGTGGTTTAGAGGTTATAAAGAACCCTTTAGGTTTAATGAAGAAGGAGATTACACCGTAAATATTCAACATGCCATGAGACATAATGGCGATGTTAATGGAGTTAAAAATTTAGAAGGTATAACAGATATTGGTTTTAGAGTAGAACAGGCTCAAAAGTAGTAATTATGGCAAAAAAGAAAACAACGAAATCTAAACCAGAAACTTTAGATTTTTCAAAATATGTACGTTGGTTTTGGATGGTATTTTTAGGAGGTGTTTTAGCCTTTGTATTATTATTTCTATTCGCTTCTTGGGGATTTTTAGGTGAAATGCCAGATCACACCAAGTTAGAAAATCCTGAAACTAATTTAGCTTCGGAAATCATTTCTTCAGATGATAAAACATTAGGTAAATTCTATTTTAACGATAATAGAACGCCTGTAGATTTTAAAGAATTACCTCAAAATATTGTAGATGCTTTAATTGCGACTGAAGATGTGCGTCATTACGAACATTCAGGTATTGACGGCAGAGGTACACTAAGAGCTATTTATAAATTAGGAAGCGGAGGAGGAGCTAGTACAATCTCTCAACAATTAGCTAAGAATTTATTTACAAAACAAGTGTCTAGTAATATTATTGAACGTCTTTCTCAGAAAGTAAGAGAATGGATTATTGCTATTCGTTTAGAACGTCAATACACAAAAGAAGAAATTATAGCCCAATATCTTAACATTGTTGATTTCAATAACAATGCAGATGGTATACGTAGTGCCGCTAGAATATATTTTGGTAAAGAACCTAAAGATTTAGATATTAAGGAATCGGCTATGATTGTAGGAATGTTAAAAAATCCAACCTTATACAATCCTAGACCACATAGAAACCCTGTTGGGACTAGAAATAGACGTAATGTTGTTTTAGCTCAAATGAAAAAATATGGATTCATTACTGAAGACGTAAAAGATTCACTTCAAAAAACAGAGTTAGATTTAAATTATTCTCCAGAATCACATCGTGAAGGGATTGCTACTTATTTTAGAGAATACCTTAGAGGTTTCATGAAAGAATGGACAAGTGATAAAAAGAATAGAAAACCAGATGGTAGTAAATACGACTTATACACAGATGGTTTAAAAATCTATACAACAATAGATTCCCGAATGCAACAATATGCAGAAGATGCTATTGAGCAACACATGCCGAGATTACAAGCAGAATTTAACAATCAAAATACTCCAAAACGTAATAAAACAACACCGTTTCTAGGTTTAAGTACCTCAGAGGTTGATAAATTACTAAACGATCATATGAAACGTGGTGAGCGTTGGAGGGTGCTTAAAAGTCAGGGGAAATCTGAAAAAGAGATTAGAGCTTCGTTTCAAAAACCAATAGAAATGACGGTTTTTAAATGGGTAAATGGAAAAGCAAGCGAAGTAGATACGGTTATGAAACCTATAGATTCTATGCGTTATTATAAATCTTTTTTCCGTCCAGGTATGATGTCTATGGACCCATTGACAGGTCATGTAAAAGCTTGGGTAGGAGGTATGAATTATAAACACTTCCAATACGATATGGTAAAACAAGGAACAAGGCAAGTAGGTTCTACGTTTAAACCTTTTGTTTATGCCACAGCGATAGATCAATTACAATTTTCTCCTTGCGATTCATTTCCAAGAACTCCAATAACTATTGAAGCCAATAAATTTGGAAATCCAGAACCTTGGACGACTAAGAATTCTGATGGAAATTACTCAGGGAAACAAACCCTTAAAGATGCTTTGGCAAGTTCTACCAATACAGTAACAGCGCGTTTAATTAACGAAATTGGACCGCAACCAGTTGTAGAAATGGCAAAAAAATTAGGGGTTACTTCAGATATTTTACCTGTACCAGCAATTGCATTGGGTACGACAGAGATTAGTGTTTACGAGATGGTTGCTGCCTATTCTACATTTGCAAACAAAGGAGTATATAATAAACCTGTAATGGTAACACGCATTGAGGATAAAAACGGAACAGTACTTTATCAGTTTACGCCAGAAAGTAAGGATGTTCTAAGTGAAGAGGTTGCTTATGTAACTGTAAACTTAATGGAAGGAGTTACTCAAGCAGGATCTTCTGGAGGACGTCTAAGGTCTAAAGGTGTAGATAAATACAATACAATGTATAGAGAGATAATGACGGGTTATCCTTATGAATTAGACAATCCAATTGCAGGTAAAACAGGAACAACTCAAAATCAAAGTGATGGTTGGTTTATGGGTATGGTACCAAATTTAGTTACCGGAGTTTGGGTTGGAGCTGAAGATAGATCTGTACATTTTAGATCTATTACCTATGGTCAAGGTGCGTCTATGGCATTACCAATATGGGGTTTATATATGAAAGCTTGCTATGAAGATGAAACTTTAGATATTTCAAAAGATGAATTTGAAAAACCTTCAAATTTAACCATTAATATTGATTGTGATGTTAAAGGAGAAGGCGATCTTGGTGGCAACGAAGACCCAGAAGGGGTTATTGACTTTGATTTCTAATAATCTGCAATAGTCACACCCTTATTTTATGACTATATATTATAAAGTAAGAGCATAGTTTTGTATTTTTCAGAAGCAAAATTTCTTTATATATGATTAATAAAAAAGTGGACAATATTACAGAGGCGCTAAAAGGTGTTAGTGATAATATGACCTTTATGTTTGGCGGTTTTGGATTATCTGGAATTCCAGAAAATGCCATTGCAGAACTTGTAAAACGCAAAGTAAAAGGTTTAACCTGTATTTCTAATAATGCAGGAGTCGATGATTTTGGTTTAGGTTTATTACTACATCAAAAACAAATCAAAAAAATGATTTCCTCTTATGTAGGCGAAAATGATGAGTTTGAACGTCAAATGCTTTCAGGTGAGTTAGATGTTGAGTTAATACCTCAAGGAACATTAGCTGAGCGCGCTAGAGCAGCACAGGCAGGTTTTCCTGCGTTTTATACTCCAGCGGGTTACGGAACAGAAGTTGCAGAAGGTAAAGAAACAAGAGAGTTTGATGGTAAAATGTATGTGTTAGAGCATGCGTTTAAAGCCGATTTTGCTTTTATAAAAGCATGGAAAGGCGATGCTGCAGGAAACTTAATTTTTAAAGGAACAGCAAGAAATTTTAATCCAAACATGTGTGGAGCAGCTAAAATTACTGTTGTTGAGGTTGAAGAATTAGTTCCAGTAGGTGATTTAGATCCTAATCAAATACATATTCCTGGCATTTTTGTTCAACGTATTTTTCAAGGTGAGACATATGAAAAAAGAATAGAACAATTAACAGTTAGACAAAGAGCATAGTTATGTTAGATAAAAACGGAATAGCAAAACGAATTGCAAAGGAAGTAAAAGACGGTTACTATGTTAATTTAGGAATTGGGATTCCAACATTAGTAGCAAATTTTGTAAGAGACGATATTGATGTCGAATTTCAAAGTGAAAATGGTGTTTTAGGAATGGGACCTTTTCCTTTTGAAGGAGATGAAGATGCAGATATTATTAATGCAGGAAAACAGACTATAACGACTTTGCCTGGAGCTTCATTTTTTGATTCAGCAACAAGTTTTGCGATGATTAGAGGTCAACATGTTGATTTAACAATACTTGGATCGATGGAAGTGTCAGAAAAAGGAGATATAGCTAATTGGAAAATTCCAGGTAAAATGGTTAAAGGTATGGGAGGTGCTATGGATTTAGTTGCTAGCGCAGAAAATATTATCGTTGCCATGATGCATACTAATAGAGCAGGTGAATCTAAGTTACTGAAAGAGTGTTCTTTACCTTTAACTGGAGTTGCCTGTGTAAAGAAAATAGTAACAAACTTGGCTGTTATAGAAGTAACACCAAAAGGATTTAAACTTTTAGAACGCGCACCTGGTGTTTCTGTAGAAGAGATAAAAAAAGCAACAGAAGGAGAATTGATTATTGAAGGTGATATTCCCGAAATGGAATTATAAAAATAGCTTACATAATAAATTTAAAACCGCTAATGTATAGCGGTTTTTTTGTGCGAAAAATAACAATAAAATATGTTAAATGTTAAAATTAAGTGTATTTCAACGATTAATTATGTGTTTTAGCTGATTTAATAAAAATAAATTACATATTGCAGTCCCAAACAAAATGAATTAAATTAACCTGATTTACCATAAACTTAATTTACCTTTTTGCCCCAAATCTACCATGAATTACTGCTTATGAAATCAAAACCAAATCTACCAGAACCTACTTTAAATGAAAACGATGAGTTTTCAGTATTAGAAAACACTTTTGAGTTAGTGTCAAATGTTTTTAAATTAGCAAAAAAAGTATTCATGCTATAATCCTTTTGGAATAGCATGAATTAACTTTTTTGTGTAAGCTTTTTTTGGTGAAGCGTAAATTATATCTGCATCACCAATTTCTTCAATTTTTCCTTTATTCATTACTAATAGTTGATCTGACATATATTTTACAACCGCCAAATCGTGCGAAATAAATATATAAGTAAATCCAAATTGCTCTTTTAAATCATTCAGCAAGTTTAAAACTTGTGCTTGTACAGAAATGTCTAAAGCAGAAACAGACTCGTCACAAACTATAAGCTGAGGTTCTAATGCAATAGTTCTAGCAATACCTACACGTTGGCGTTGTCCACCAGAAAACTCATGAGGATAGCGATCAAAAGCAGTGGCATCTAACCCTACTTTGTTTAAAATGTCAATTACCTTTTCTTTACGTGCTTCATGGGAAATTCCAATATTATGAACCGTCATAGGTTCTAAAATAGCGTTACCAACAGTTAAACGAGGGTTTAAAGAGGCAAAGGGATCCTGAAATATAATCTGAATATCTTTTCGCAAGGCTCGCATTTCAGAAGTCCTTAAATTAGTGATATCCTTGCCTTTGTATAAAATTCTTCCAGCTGTGGCTTTGTCTAATTGTAGTATGGCATTTCCTAAAGTAGATTTTCCACAACCAGATTCTCCAACTAAGCCTAAGGTTTCACCTGTATATACCTTAAAGCTTACGCCATCAACAGCGTTAAACGGTTGGTTTTTAGAAAACCATCCTGTTTTTGAGAGGTACGTTTTTTCTACGTCAATGACTTCCAATAGCGGTTGTTGTGCATATAGCTTTTTATGATTTTTTATGCGATCTGCTTCAGAAATAATAGTAGTATTCACATTATCTGTCATAAAATCAGAAATGGTAGGTAGTTGTTTTAACCTAAAATCTGTTGAAGGTCTTGCTGCAATTAATGCTTTTGTATAAGTGTGTTTTGGTAAATGAAAAATGTCTTTAGTCGTTCCTTGTTCTACAATTTGGCCTTGATACATCACTAAAACACGATCTGCCAATTCAGAAACCAAGGATAAATCATGCGAAATAAATAAGACACTCATTTCTGTTTCTGTTTGGATGTCTTTTAAAAGCTCTAAAATCTCTTTTTGAACGGTTACATCTAATGCTGTTGTTGGTTCGTCTGCAATGAGTAATTTAGGTTTACAGGCAATAGCCATAGCAATCATGACGCGTTGTTTTTGTCCACCAGAAATTTCATGTGGATAAGCCTTTAAAATTCGCTCTGGATTGGGAAGTTTTACTTTTTCAAAGAGGTTTATAACTTCAGATGTTAGTTCTGTAGCTGATAATTTAAAGTGTTGTTTTAAGATTTCTTCAACTTGTTTCCCGCAACGCATCGATGGATTTAAAGAACTCATAGGTTCTTGAAAAATCATCGCAATGTCTTTTCCTCTTAGGGCTTGAAATTCTTTTTCAGGCAAACCAACGAGATCTTTATCCTTAAATAAGATAGAGCCAGAGGTAATTTTGGAAATCTGTTTGGGTAATAAACCTATTAGAGCTAATGACGAAATGGACTTGCCAGAACCAGATTCTCCAACAACAGCTACAATTTCATTTGCTTTTATATCAAATGAAATGTTTTTTATAATTTGTTTTTCAACCTTGTCTTTATAAAAAGAAATATGTAGTTGTTTAACGCTAATTAAATTTGCCATAAATAAAGTTTCAATCTAATGCGCTAAATTACACATGTTTTATTTCATTATCGTGAAGTAATTCGTCTCCTCGCAATCTTAAGAAAATTTGAGCTACAGCAATGGTGTCTTTTTCACAATAAATGATAATACGATCTATTTCTTTCTCTTTATAATAGACACGATATACTTCACTACCATCTATGTCATCTTTTGGTGAAGGAATGCCTAAAACGTTGGTTAATAGTTTTAAAGAGGTATAGGTTTTATAATCTCCAAATTTCCATAATTCTAACGTATCGAGATGTGGTACTTCCCATGGTTTTTTACCGAAAAGATTCAATTTGTATGGTAATTCTATGTTGTGGATAATCATACGTCTTGCAATGTATGGAAAGTCAAATTCCTTACCGTTATGGGCACAAAGTAAATGTTTATTAGAACTGAAATGTGAAATCAGTAAATTTTTAAAATCCTTTAAAATCTTGACTTCATCACCGTAAAACGATGTGACTCTAAAGCTTCGAGATTCGCCTTGCATTTTAAAATGGCCGACCGAAATACACACAATTTTACCAAATTCGGCCCAAATACCAGCTCTGTCATAGAATTCTTCCGCCGTAAACTCGTCTTTACGTTGGTAACGCGATTTAGCATCCCAAAGGTCTTGTTTTGTTTTGTCTAAATCAGTGAAGTTTTCTGTTTCAGGAACGGTTTCTATGTCTAAAAATAGAATGTGTTCTAAGTTGAGTTTTGAAATCATAGCTGTTAATTTTCTAAATCTCAAAAGATTTAAAAAGCTTTAGAGATTTTAATTCTAAAAATCTATTTCTTCATCATCGCATAAGCTTCATCAATATAAACATAAAAATCCGAAGGGAAAAAATTAACTTTTTCGGGACTCCTATGGTGTCCTAGTCTGATAATGATGACGTTATCTTCAGGAATTGTAATTACATATTGCCCTAAAATACCAATCATTGCAAAGGTGTGTTTGTTATTATAATCACTAACCCAAAAGCCATAACCATAAGGCTGACCTTTAAACCTAGATTGGGTTGACTTGGCAACAAAAGTAGAATCAAGGAGCTGTTTGCCATTCCATTTTCCATGGTCTTTATAAAGCTTTCCAAAACGCGCAAAATCGCGAGCATTACTAGAGATACAGCAAAAGGCTTTTGCTAGTTTATTTTCATCATCATCTAATTGCCATAACGCATCGTTTTCGGCTCCTAAAGGTTGCCAAAAACTTTCAGAGAGATAGTCTGCTAATTGTTTTCCGGTGGCTTCTTTAATGACCATACCTAGTAATTGAGTGCTGCCACTTAAATATTCAAATTCTTTACCAGGTGTTTTTACGACTTTCTGATTTAAAATAGTTTCAGCCAAATCATCATCATAATTTGCTCTTGCTGTAATAGAAAATGGACTTGTATAAGATTCTACCCAATCTAAACCAGAAGACATAGACGATAAGTCTCCAACTGTAGTTTTTGTATCTTTAAATTGCGGATAAAAATCACTAATGGGTTGATCTAAATTTTTTATATAACCCTCCATAATAGCCTTACCAAGTAATGCTGAGGTGATGCTTTTGGCCATTGAAAAAGAATTGGTTTTAGAGTCTTTACTGTAACCTTCTGCATACTGTTCGTAAAAAATGCTATCATTTTTTATAATTAAATATGCAATTGTACCGTACTTATCATTTATGGCTGTTAACTCGTCTGTAGCTGTCACAGCATTGTAATTTTTGTGTAAGGGCCAAGCATCAGTTTGGGGGCCTTTCTTAATTGTATCATTTTCAAAATAAGGGTAATCGTCAATAAAGGCTGTAGAATGACCAGTAAAATAGACGACGCGAACTCCTTTTAAAATATAATCATAATCAAAAATATAAGCAGCAATAACGAGTGCGACAACAATTCCGATAAGCCATTTTAGTAGTTTTTTAATGAATTTCATGTGTTCTTACTTATTGGTTTTTACTTGTCATAGGCTATGTGCTATGTATGACTTGGTTGTTTGATACGTTTGTAGAACGCTTGTTTTGTAAAAGCGGATTAAAAAAATAAATATAGTAAAATTCTGACTAAAAAAGGGACTGTTGTTTGTGCTCGCTTTCGTGATTAAGCAACCATTGTTTTCTGTGTAATCCACCAGCGTAACCTGTTAAACTTCCGTCACTTCCAATGACTCTGTGGCAAGGTATAATAATCCAAAGTGGATTTTTGCTGTTGGCACTTGCGACTGCTCTTATAGCTTTTATATCTCCTAATTGTTTAGATAATTGTAAATACGACATGGTTTTGCCAAATGGAATGGTTTCAAGAGCTCTCCATACTTTTTTCTGAAACGCAGTACCTTCAGGGTTTAATTTTAAGTCGAAAGTTTTTCGGGTTTCGTTGAAGTATGCTTTAAGCTGAATTACACCATCTAATAAGGGTTCAGGAATAGTGTCAGATAGTTGTTCTTGTGTGTCTAAAATTGAAACAGAGGTTAAACCATTTTCATTTCCGCTAATTTTGGCATGTCCAAGTGGAGTGTCAATATAGCAGATTTGTAGAGGTAGCTGTTCCAAAAGAAGGTTTAGTTTTCTGGATTATCATTATCAATGATACCCAATCGTTTTGCTCTAGATTCCCAGCTTCGTCTTGCTAAAAGTTGTAAGTCGGATACATTATCGCTTTCATCCATAATTTCTAAGCCAAGTAATGTTTCAATAACATCTTCCATAGTTACTAAACCACTTACCGAACCGTATTCATCTACAACTAAGGCTAGGTGGTTTCTACTTTCTACCAACTGTTCAAATAAAGTTGGAATAGGTAAACTACGATTTACAATAATAATACTTCGTTTAATATCAGATAATAATTTTGAACCATTACCTAGTGCCATTTCTTTAAAAACTTCAGCTTTTAAAACCAAACCTGTAATATTATCTGCATCATTAGTAAATACAGGAATTCTTGAAAATCTAACATTAGAGTTTGCATTAAAAAAGGCTTCAATAGTCATGCTTTCGTCTTCCGTTTTCATTACTGTACGAGGTGTCATAACATCTTTAGCTTGTACCTCTTTAAAGCTCAATAAGTTTTTAATGACTTTACTTTCGTTTTCTTCAAAAACACCTTCTTCTTGTGCAATCTCTGCCATAGCAGCAAAACTCTCTCTGCTTAAAACACTACCATGACCTTTACCGCCAATTAATTTTGTAGTGAGTTGAAGTACCCATAAAATACCAGTGTATTTTAATGGAAATATTAAAATGTTTAAAGCTTTTGATGTAAAGTTTGCTAATTGTCTCCAAAATGTGGCTCCAATGGTTTTAGGAATAATTTCTGAAGCGACTAAAATAAGAATAGTCATTATTGTAGAAACAACAGCAACCATAATGTCCTCAGTGAATTCGAATCCTAAAATGCTTCGTTTAGTAGAGCCATAAAGCTCAACATAAGCCACTTTTGCTTGCACACCAACTAAAATTGCGCCAACAGTGTGGGCAATGGTATTTAGTGTAAGTATAGCGATGAGTGGACGATCGACATCTTTTTTTAATTCTTCTAATTCTGTAGCATAAGTTTTTCCTTCTTTCTTTTTTATATTAATAAAAGTAGGAGTAATGCTTAAAAGTACAGCCTCTAAAATAGAGCATAAAAATGAAAAAAAGATAGAGATGACAGCGTAAAAAATGAGTAAGCCCATTAATGTTTTGTAGTTTTTATAAATACAAAGTTACGAAATGAATACTAATTACAACCTAGCTATTTTTTTAGTTATTACTAAGTTATAAGGAATACGAAATAAAAAGGGATATTAAAACATTTTGTAAATTAGACCTATGAGAACTATTATATTAATATTTGTTTTGTTAGGGTACTATAGTTTGTCTGCACAAATAAAAGGAAAGGTAACCTATCGTCTAGAGACTATAAAAGATAGTGTAGAAGAGCCGTTTCAAAATCGTAAAAATACAGAGGCCAAAAATGAAGCCTTATTGATGATGAAAGAATCTCAACCGGTTGAAGGCTATTTAGTGTTTAATGATAGTATCGCTATTTATAATGTGGAGCCAAAGATTGATATTCCGGGATGGAATAACAGTGGTGACGGACTTAGCATAACCCTAAGTAATATAAACCTTACTTGGTTTATGGCTGGAGGGAGTTCTATATATTACAATGACAGGAGTCGTAATTATAGCATTACTCAAAATACTATAATGGGGCCTACAAAAAGAGTAATTCAAAAACCAAAAGACTGGGTAATTACTAAAGAGACCAAACAAATAGACGGCTATACATGTTATTTGGCAACTATAGAGAAACGCAATAATAAAAAAGTAAAGGCGTGGTTTGCTCCTGAGATTCCGGTTAAACATGGTCCAAGAGGTTTTAACGGTTTGCCTGGCTTAATCCTAGAAATAGAAGATGTAGCGCTGTTATGGACTGTAATGATGTAGCGCTGTTATGGACTGTAATTAAAATTGATATTGACCACCCTGAAGCGGATGATATAATTGAGCCTACAGAAGGCGAACTGTTAACTCAAGAAGAATTTATTAGGTTTAGCGGTAATCCTTTTGGAGATAATTAAAGAACAATTAAAATGATATAGAAAGTAAAAAGTTAACTTTCTAAAATAATACGTGTATTTGGCACACCATATTGCGATATACGTTCCAATAAGGTTATTAAATCTTTGTTGCTTTTAAAATAAGCCAAAATGCAAAGACTGTCTTCACCTGTAATGCGATCACATCGTTGTACTTCGTCTAAGTATTTAATTTGATTGTAGGCTGTTCTTATAGTACTAGATTGATGGATTTTTAGATTGATATAAGCTTTAACATTCACTCCAAGTTTTTCATGATTAAGATGAAGCGAATAGCCTAAGATAATACCTTTTTCTTCCAATTGTTTGACGCGTTTTCCAACAGCAGGCGCAGATAAATCTACAGATTTTCCGATAGTTGCAAAGGACTCACGTGCGTTTACACTGAGCATTTTTATGATTTTTTCGTCAATGTCGTCCATTTTTAGTTTCGAAATCAATTTATTGGTTATTCGATTGATTCGAAACTAAAAATAGTAAAATTAATTTGATTAGTGTTTGATATTTATTAATCGTTAAGTAGTTTAACCACATCTTTAGCGAAATAGGAAGCAATAATATCAGCGCCAGCACGCTTAAAAGCCATCGTGGTTTCTAGCATTACCTGGTCATGATTTAACCAGCCTTTTTCTGCTGCTGCTTTTATCATGGCGTATTCGCCTGAGACTTGATAAACTGCCACAGGCACATTGACTTCATTTTTAATATCTCTTAAAATATCAAGATATGAAAGGCCTGGTTTAACCATAACAATATCGGCACCTTCCTCAATATCTATTAGAGTTTCTCTAACCGCTTCTATTCGGTTACCAAAATCCATTTGGTAGGTTTTTTTGTCTTTTGGTACATCCACTAAATCCACAGGTGCAGAATCAAGAGCATCGCGAAAAGGACCATAAAACGAAGACGCGTATTTTGCAGTATAAGCCATAATACCAGTGTTTTTATAGCCTTCTTGTTCTAATAATTGGCGAATTTGTAACGTTCTTCCATCGTTCATATCGCTAGGTGCTACAAAATCAGAACCCGCTTGAGCGTGTGTTAAGGCCATTTTTGCTAGCACTTCGGCCGATTCGTCATTAATAATCATCCCGTTTTGTACAATACCATCATGACCAACAGAAGAATAAGGGTCTAGGGCAACATCTGTCATCACTATCATATCCGGACAAGCATTTTTTACCGTTTTAATAGCACGTTGCATCAATCCATTTGGGTTTAATGCCTCTGTACCTTTATTATCTTTTAAATTATCCGGAACTTTTACAAAGAGTAACACCGCTTTTAAACCTAAGTTCCATAATTCTTTGACTTCACCTTCAAGTAAATCTAAACTGTACCTAAAATAATTGGGCATAGACGGAATTTCATCTTTTACGCCCTTGCCTTCAACCACAAAAAGTGGTACTAAAAAATCATTTGGTGTAATGTAGTTTTCTCTAACTAAACTTCTAATAGCCGCGTTAGTTCTTAGTCTTCTATTTCTTCGTAATGGAAACATGATTATATCTTTTAGACCTGTCAGGTTTTAGAAACCGGACAGGTTTTAATGTATGAGGATTATGATTACTTTTATCACCACAAAGTTAACTAATAAAACCCATTTCTGAGTGCTCAAATCCCTAGATGATTTAGAATTTATTTTTCCTTGGAGAAGCTATCAAGCTGAACTTTTAAAGCATTTTAATAGTCATATTGCAGACAATCATTTTCACGTGATTGCACCTCCTGGTTCAGGGAAAACCATCTTAGGATTAGAAATCGTTAGAAAATTAGGAAAGAAAACACTTGTCCTTGCTCCAACATTGACCATAAGAAACCAATGGGAAGACCGCTTACAAAACTTTTTTACCGAGAATTGTGATTTTGAAGCCTATTCATTCGATATTAAAGCGCCAAGCGATATCACGTTTTCTACCTATCAATCACTTCATGCGTTTTATAAAACGTTTGAAGATAAAAACGACTACTACCAATTCTTTAAAACCCATCACATTGAAACTTTAGTTTTAGACGAAGCGCATCACTTAAAAAATGCTTGGTGGAAATGTTTAATGGATTTAAAACAGAATTCTGAATTTTACGTTGTGGCGCTCACAGCAACACCACCTTACGATAGCAGTAGAGCAGAGGTATCTAAATATTTTACGCTTTGTGGCGAGGTGGATGATGAGATAGCGGTTCCAGATTTGGTGCGCGAAGGCGATTTAAGTCCGCATCAAGATTTTGTATACTTCTCAAAACCTGAAGATTTAGAGATAAATTTTATTGTTGATTTTAGACGCGATATTGCCGATTTTAAAGATGAATTATTAAAGGATGAGGTGTTCATTAACTTTCTAATTGAACATCGTTTTTATAAAAATCCGAATTGGCATTTGGATGAACTCTATTCAAATACGGAATACTTTTCGGCCATTCTCATATTTTTATATGCTTGTGGCTTTGAAATTGATCATCAAAAATTAGAAGTTTTAGGTTTTGAAAAACAAGAACTGATTCAGTTTCCTAAGCTCGATTTGCATTGGCTTGGTATTTTGTTTCAGAATATATTAGTTTCAGACAGAGAACAATTAATTGAGCAAGAAAAGTACATTTCAACTTTAGAAAAACAACTAAGACGACTTCATGTTTTTGAACGAAATTCAGTCGATTTTATTGGAGAACAACTGCTTTACAAATCCTTATCTAACAGTCCAAGTAAATTAAAAAGCATCGTTAGTATTGTTAAGGCAGAACGCGAAAGCTTAAAACGAGATTTAAGATGCGTGATTCTAACAGATTACATTCGAAAAGAATTTTTAAATATTAAAACTGAAGAAATAGAAGACATCGATAAAATTGGTGTGCTTCCTATTTTTCAATATGTTCGTTATTATTGTAATAGGCCTGAAGAATTAGCGGTGCTTTCCGGCAGTATTGTTATTATTCATCAATCCATTTTAAGGCATTTTGAAACGATTGCTTCTTTAGATGATTTTTCCTTTTCGTCCTTACAAATAGATGAATCCTTTTTATTGGTAACTTCAAAAGGAAAACCGAAAAATTCTATCGTTAGCATTCTCACCCAACTTTTTGAAGCAGGTTATATTAGAGTTTTAGTCGGTACAAAATCCTTATTAGGCGAAGGTTGGGATGCGCCATCTATTAACAGTTTAATTCTAGCGTCTTTTATAGGATCTTTTGTGTCTTCTAATCAAATGCGAGGAAGAGCAATCAGAAAAGATGCCAATGCACCCAACAAAACCGGAAACATTTGGCATTTGGCCTGCGTGGACCCAACAGATTTAGATGGCGGAAGAGAAGTAGATACTTTAAAGCGACGCTTTGAAGCTTTTGTAGGTGTAACCAACAGTACGATTCCTTTTATTTCCAATGGTTTTGAACGTTTAAATATTCCTGATGAGATTCCGGTGGAACAGATTGATACTTTAAATGAATCGACCTTAAATGTTGCAACCAAACGTATATTAACGACTGAAAAATGGAATAATGCCATCGGAAAAGGCACAAAGCTAACCAAGGAAGTCAAGGTTTTACATCAAGGCAAACGCCCTTATAAACGCCAACAGCAAATCTATTATTTTGATGTGCTTCGCTTTTTTATAGTCGAATTGTTATTTACCATGATGCTGTTTTATGTGGAGTTTGTTGCTCAAAGTTTTCATCTCATCTTACAGCGTGGTGTTTTTTATTTTATATATGCGCTTTTAGCGGCCTTTATAGGTGTGTTTGGCTATAAACTTTATAAGACCTTAAAATTATATCTACGTCATGGTTACCTCTATAAAAAGATTGGCAAAATGGGATTAGCCATTCTCGATACTTTGGATGACTTGGGTTATATCACTTCGGGTAGAGCTAGTATAAACATGAATTCTTATGTATTAGGAAAAGGCGATGTGGTTTGTAATTTGGTTGGTGCTAATGCGCTTGAAAATTCGCTATTCGCAAAAGCGTTGACTGAGCTTTTAGAACCTATAGAATCGCCAAGATATTTAATTGTAAAGACGAATTTTTTCAGAAAGCGATTAGATGTTGAAAATTTCTATCCAGTTCCGGAATTGTTTGGCGATAAAAAAGAAAATGCCTTAGTGTTTCAAAAACATTGGAAACATTATTTAGGGCAAAGCAAATTGATTTTTACACGAAGCGTGGAAGGCCGAAAATTACTTTTAAAAGCACGATTGTTTCATGTGTATAATGCTTTTAAGGAAGTGACCAAAGAGGTTATGGTTTGGAAGTGATAAGTTAGACCTGCAAGGTTTTTAAAACCTGCTAGGTCAGGTTTAAGGTTTTTACTATCGACTCAAGCCTAAGTAAAACCATTGCTCATTCTCTTTTACTAAAGCTGATTTTTCATGAATAACATCTACGTTTCCATTTTCAAAAAAGTAAGCATTAAAGGTTACCGTGCCTTCTGTATCGTTCTCAGTTCCTTTTGTGGTTTCTAAAACCTCAAGTCGTATCCATTGAACAGATTTTGCCCATTTTACAATCGCTTTTTTCTCTTTTGTTGGTCGTGTAGAGCTGTGATGCGTTGCCATTAAATAATCGCCATCCGCTAAAACAAAAGCGCTATAGCGCGAACGCATCAGTTGCTCAGCGGTTTCTGTTTTTCCGTTGTTGCTATGGAATATTTCGCAGCAGTCCTGGTAGGTTTTGGTATTTCCGCAATGGCAATTCATTGTTGCTATTTTTTAGAGACCTGCTAGGTTTTTAAAACCTGCTAGGTCAAACAGTAAACCTGCTAGGTCTAGTCTGTTTAAATTATACCCAATCTACAGGGTTTTGTAACACTTTAATTAGTTTTTCTTCTTCGCTTCCAGCTTCTGGCTGGTGGTCGTACACCCATTGCACATGTGGCGGTAAGCTCATGAGGATACTTTCTATACGACCATTGGTTTTTAATCCGAATAAGGTGCCTTTATCGTGTACGAGATTGAATTCTACGTAACGTCCTCTTCTAATTTCTTGCCAGTCACGTTGCGCTTTGGTGTAGTCTAAATCTTTTCGTTTTTCAACGATTGGTACATAAGCTTCTAAGAAACTATCGCCAACTTCGGTTACAAAATCGTACCAGTTTTGCATACTCATATTGTCGGTAGCTTTGCAATAATCAAAGAATAAACCGCCAATACCACGACCTTCATTACGGTGTGCGTTATAAAAATATTCATCGCAACGCGCTTTGTATTTAGCATAAAACTCTGGGTTGTGTTTGTCGCAAGCCGTTTTGCAAGTTTGATGGAAGTGTTTCGCATCGTCTTCAAACAAATAGTAAGGCGTTAAATCTTGTCCACCACCAAACCATTGGTCTACAATATTTCCATCTTTATCATACATTTCAAAATAGCGCCAGTTGGCGTGTACGGTTGGTACCATTGGATTTTTAGGATGTAAGACTAAGCTTAATCCACAAGCAAAAAAATCGGCATCCTCTACACCAAAATATTTCTGCATGCTGTCTGGTAACTTACCGTGAACACCAGAAATATTCACACCTCCTTTTTCAAAAACAGCACCGTTTTCAATAACGCGTGTTCTTCCTCCGCCTCCTTCTGGTCGGTCCCAAAGGTCTTCTTGGAATTTAGCCTTGCCGTCTACTTCCTCTAGTTTAGAGGTAATAGTGTCTTGTAATTGGTGTATGTATTTGAAGAATTGGTCTTTCATTGAAGACCTAGCGGGTTTTTCAAACCCAGCAGGTCTAGAATCATCGTATTCCATATTTAATTCGTTCGGTGTATTATTGTTATGTGTTATATTGAAGTTCTTTAAGGCATCAAAAAGCCCAATAATATATGGCTTTTTCTCGCTAATTAATGTAGTATTTTCAGTACTGTATAATTTAAAAGAGGAAAACTCATAAGATTTGAAATCTTCAACAATATTATGATTTTCTGGATTTCTATGTATGTATAAAATGAGTTGTTTTAAATAATTTTCATTTTTAATGTGCTTTCTTTTAAATGGTCTTTCAAATAAAGCACCTGTTCTATAATTCTGCTTGTTGTAAGCTTTGGTATAGGCATTAAATAAATTTGAAAAAGCTTGATTAACTTCTTTGGTGTCTGTTGTGACTTCAATAGCAAAATGAAAATGATTATTGAGTAAACAGTAAGCTAGAATGTTAACTTTTGGAATTAGGTATTTCTCAACAAGTTTGAGAAAATAAGACATATTGTTGTCGTCTTGAAAAACAGTTTCACTATTGATACCACGATTATAAATATGATAGTAATTGTCTTTTTTTAGTAATTCCATTGTATTACAAATTTAGTCTTGAATTAAGTGTAGGATTGACCTGCTAGGTTTTAAAAACCTGCAAGGTCTTAGCGTGTGTTTTGTTTATTTAACTCATACAATTCCATATCCAAAGGCGATTTTCCAATTGGTGTATACTCATTAGCCAAGGTTTTAATCCATTTGAAATCATTTTTTAAAGCCACTTTTACGCTCGGTAAATTATCTTTATGAGCAATAATCTGAAGTGTTTCTAGACCTAAACTAGTAAAAGCATGTTGAGATAGTTGATTAATAGCTCCAGACATTAAGCCTTGCCCTTCAAAAGGATAACCAATGCAGTAGGCAAATTCTCCTTGTTTTATAGTCCAGTCGAGTTCCTTGATGTAAACAAGTCCTGCGAGTTCTCTGGTTTCAGTATGTTTTAATGTGAATAGAAACGTTTCTTTGTTTTCGAACTGTTTCACCATTTTTTCAACAAAGAGTTGAGATAAGGTTGGGTTTAAATTCTGTTCTAAAGTTTTTGGAAAATATAGTTTTAGTCTATCTGCATTTGCGACACAAAAATCACAAATGTTCCATGTGTCTCTTTCATGAATGGGGGTGATTTTAAAACCATTGAATGCCGTTATCATGCTTTCCATTTTTCTATGTTGGAAAGGTCTTTGTTTAATAGGTTTTCATTCTTTAAAAGCTCAACGGTCTTTAGTGTTGCAGCTGTTACACTTAAGGGTAAAACGATGATAACACCAATAACAGGAATGAATAAAAACAACATGAAAACAATACCATTTCCTATAGCAACACCTCTATATTTTCTTACAAATTGAATACTCTCACGATACTTAAAATGACGTTCTAGCGTATAATCCATATTACCGAATCCGGCATAATATGCTTGTACTAAAAACAATATAACTGTAGATGCAATATTTCCAATTAGCGGAATGAAATTCAATAATAAAATGGGTAGTGTAATTAATAATTCCTTTCCTAAGTTTCTAACGTTAATACGAATACCTCTCCATAGTTGTTCTTGAAAAGAGGTCGTTCTGTGATTGTGCTTGTCGATGCCTGTTAAGTGTGTTTCAATTTTTTCTGAAACCGGACTCATAAAAGGTGCAGACAAGGCCATAATGATATGTTTATAAAGAATTAAGCCAATAGCTACTATCATTATACCACCAATAAAGGTAGAAATGGTAGTAAAGGTCTCTTTGCCCCAATCCCAAACCCATACTTTAGCTATAAAACGCCCCATATTATCAGAAAAACCATAAGCTGATAGTCCAATAATGGTAGCAGTAACAATGCTAATAAGTATAGGAATAGCGAAGTATTTCCAAAGTTTTAATTTTGAAATTAAAGCGAAAGTTCCGGTATAGGCTTGTATACCTTTTAATATGTTATTAATCATATTATTGTTTTTAATTGACGATACTTAAAAGACGTTAAAAGGTGTTTTAAGTTACAATAATAGAGAATTAATCTTACTCCGCTTTGTATTCCTTAACGGCGTCAATAAATGCTTTGGCATTCTCTAATGGAATGTTTGGTAAAATACCATGTCCTAAATTAACGATGTATTTATCTTTCCCGAAGTCGTTAATCATTTGAGTCACCATCTTTTTGATTTCTGCAGGTGGCGAGAATAATCGTGTAGGATCAAAATTACCTTGTAAAGTGATATTCCCTCCGGTGAGGTAACGTGCATTTTTTGCAGAACATGTCCAGTCGATACCTAAAGCAGAAGCTCCAGATTTTGCCATTGTATCTAAGGCAAACCAGCAGCCTTTTCCAAAAGCAATAACTGGTGCATCATCCTTTAGGGCATCAATGATTTGTTGTATATATTGCCAAGAAAATTCTTGATAATCTACAGGAGATAACATGCCTCCCCAAGAATCAAAAACTTGTACAGCATTACAACCCGCTTTTACTTTTTCCTTTAAATAGGCGATGGTTGTATCTGTGATTTTCTGCAGTAAACCATGTGCAGCAATCGGATTTGTAAAACAAAATTCTTTAGCTTTATCAAAGTTTTTAGAGCCTTGACCTTGCACACAGTAACAAAGAATAGTCCAAGGTGAACCCGCAAAACCAATTAACGGAATGTCGTCATTTAGCTTTTCTTTGGTCGCTTTTATAGCCTCGTAAACATAGTTTAAAGCCTCTTTTACATCAGGAACAATGACGTTATCGACGTCTTTTTGAGAGCGAATAGGATTTGGTAAGTAAGGCCCAAAATTAGGCTTCATTTGTACCTCAATATTCATCGCTTGTGGAATCACTAAAATATCTGAAAACAGAATCGCAGCATCCATTCCGTATCTACGAATAGGTTGTACCGTAATTTCACTTGCTAATTCTGGTGTTTGACAACGTGTAAAGAAATCATATTTCGCTTTGATTTCCATAAACTCAGGTAAGTATCTGCCCGCTTGACGCATCATCCAAACTGGTGGGCGTTCTACAGTTTCTCCTTTTAATGCTCTTAAAAATAAATCGTTCTTTATCATGTTTCTGTTATTCCTGTAAAGACAGGAATCTATTTTTTAATTATTTTTTCAAAAAACACCCCTAAAGTCCCCTCAAGGGGACAATTTACAGATTTAAAATTGAGTAAACTGATAATATTATGTTCATTTTGAAAATAAGATTTTTTATCATAAACCTCTAAAGTTTCATAGAACAATTGTCCCCTTGAGGGGACTTTAGGGGTGTAATACTATTTGTAAAATTCATTCACCAACTCAACAACACTCTCAACCAAAGGAACTTTAGCAACTCTCACTTCTTTAAAGTACTTTTTAGCTTCAGTAGCCGTCGTTTCGCCAATACAAAATGCAATGCCTTTAGCTTCATTTAGTTGTAAAAAACTTTGAACCGTTGATGGGCTATAAAACATGACGCCATCTAAGTCTCCTTTAACTTTCTTAGCATCAAGCTTAGTTTCGTATGCTTCAACTTCGTTGACTTTGATGTTGTGTTTAGATAAAATATCAGGTATAGTGTCTAATCTTAAATTACTACAGAAATAGGTCACTTCGGTACCATCCATGTATTCAGCCATGTGTTCGGCTAAATCTTTAGCGTACTGCTCGTAATGTTTTACTTTTCCGATACGTTTTTCAACCATTCGCTTTGTCTTTCGACCTACACAATAAATATTTTTGAATTGTAATTCTACAGGTGAAAAATTAGTAAGTAAAGAATCTACAGTATTCTGACTTGTAATGATAACGTTCTCAATTTCATTACGGACGATAGTTTTATTTAATCGGTTAGGATTAATTTTAATATCATCATTACTCTCAGCAACCACTGCTTCATGAAACTTGGCTAGCTGATCGTTGGTTAGTTTTTTTGTGGAATAGATATTAGTGATTTTGTCACCTTGCGTTAATTCGTCAATTAAAACTTTACCACCTTTTCCAATGATATAATTGGCACAGAATTCTGCTACCTCTTCATGTTTGCCTAGAGGTACCACTTTAGTAACTTCTATTTTTTTAGTACCGTCTTTACTTAAAAGAACACCTTTAAAGTTAACCTCTTCTTCTTTATTTATATAACAAATCGCTCCAATTGGTGCAGTACAACCTCCTTCTAAGCGATTTAGAAATTCGCGCTCAATAGACGTACAAATTTGTGTTTCTTCGTGATTAATTTCTGCACAGATTGCTCTAGTGTCCTCGTCAGCTTCTAAAGCCGTAATCATAATAGCTCCTTGTGCTGGTGCTGGAACCATCCAGTGTAGATTAATTGAGTTTTCGGGTGTAATGTTTAAACGCCCTAAACCAGCTCCTGCAAAAATAGCAGCATCCCAATCTTCGTTTTCTTCTAACTTTTCTAGTCTTGAATTTACGTTGCCACGCAAACCAACAATGGTGTGTGTTGGGTAGCGGTTTAACCATTGTGCTCGTCGCCTTAAACTTCCTGTGGCTATAATGGCATCTTTAGCAGATAAAAACTCTTCATTGTCTTTAAAAACTAAGGTGTCATTAATGTTTCCACGTTTTAGAACTGCCGCTTGAATTATGCCTTTTGGTAGAACTGTTGGGACATCTTTTAGTGAATGTACCGCAATATCAATACTCCCATTTAACATGGCAATATCTAAGGTTTTAGTGAAAATTCCGGTAATTCCAAGTTCGTACAAGGGTTTATCGAGTACTAAATCTCCGGTTGATTTTACTGGGACAAGGACGGTTTTATGACCTAAATACTCAAGTTGTGATTGAACGGTTTTTGCTTGCCACATAGCGAGCTGGCTGTCGCGTGTGCCAATGCGAATTATTTTAGACATTATTGGTAGTTTCTAACTGAAATATTTTTTTGATAAGCTCTATACTTTCATCTGAAGTGTTACTGTCTTCTCTAAGATGGTGTGCAAATTGATTGGTAATTTTTTGAATGATATTATTACTAATTAATTCTGCTTGATCTTCATTAAAATCAGCAATTTTCTTGCGTTGTGTATTAAGTTCAGAGTTTTTAAAATCTGTTAACTTATGTTTTATAGCTTGAATGGTTGGAACAAACTTTAAAGTGTTTAACCAAGCATTGAATTCTGATGTGATTTCTAAGATTATGGCCTCAGCATCTGGAATAAACGCTTTACGATTTTCTAAAGTATCATCTGTAATTTTAGCTAAATCATCCATATGTATTAGTGTGATGTTAGCGTGCTCTCTAATGTCTTCGTTTACATTTTTAGGAATCGAAAGGTCTAAAACTAATAGTGGTTTTTCAGTAGAAATTAGGTTTTTATAAACCGTAGGGTTTTGTGCTCCTGTTGCTACAATAACAATGTCTGAAGCATTAATTTCATCTTCTAGTTTCTCGTAATCTTTAACGATGAGGTTAAATTTACCAGCAACTTCTTCAGCTTTATCTTTAGTTCTGTTTATTAAAGTGATATGAGAATTTTTGGTGTGTTTTACCAAGTTTTCACAAGTGTTTCTTCCTATTTTTCCAGTTCCGAAGAGTAAAATGTTTTTTTCAGAAATGTTCTCAACATTCTTCATTATGTATTGAACTGAGGCAAAAGAAACTGAAGTGGCACCAGATGATAATTGCGTTTCGTTTTTAATGCGTTTGCTTGCTTGAATAACAGAATTCACTAAACGCTCGGTAAATGAATTTAATAATCCAACTTTTTTTGAAGCTCTCGCTCCAGCTTTAAGTTGAAAGATAATTTCAAAATCACCTAAAATTTGACTATCTAAACCAGAACCTACACGAAACATGTGATTAATGGCTTCTTTGTTTTTATGAACATAAGCGACGTCTTGAAATTCTTCAACGGTCCCTTTTGTGTTATCGCACAATAATTGAATGAGTTGATAAGGATGTTCTGCAAATCCGTACATTTCTGTTCGGTTGCATGTTGAGATTACTAAAAGACTCTCAATACCGTTTTGTTTGGCCTGCGATAAAACATTTTGCTTAGCAGTATCGCTTAGACTAAAGTGACCACGTATTTCGGCATCTGCTTTTTTATAGCTGAGACCTATAGCGTAAAAATATTTGCTTTTATTATGCATGTGTTGCGTTCGCTCGTTTACCTGACTTTGGAAAGTAACAGCACAAATGTAAATTTGATATTTAAATAAAAACAACGCTAGAAGAACTTAAAGTATCGATTGTGGTTTTTTAGCTTAGTTTTTTACTAAAACATGATAAATATCATATTTTTGTAGTAAAACCAATGGCTTTTTAGCCTTTTGTTTAGAACGAATCTAAATAGGAATGAAATGAATTTAGAAAATACAGGTTTAAAAAGTATCGCTAAAGGTACTTTTGAAGAAACGCGTATTGAAGATGGCTTTTTTGTGCTAACGCATAAAAATGAGAACGATACGGTTGAAATTCTTGAGCGCGAGATTGATAGTAGTTTTATTCAGTTTCATTTTTGTACTAAAGGATCAGCTGCGTTTATGTTTAATCAAGGGAATTATACCTTGAATATTGATGAAGAAACATCGTTATTATTATATAACCCACAGCGCGATTTGCCCATTCACTTAGAATTAAAACCACATTCTTGGTTGGTCTCTTTAGTGATTTCTATTAAAAAATTCCATGGCTTATTTTCTGAAGATGCGAATTATGTTACCTTTTTAACAGATGATAATAAGGGGAAGAAGTATTATAAGGATGGAAAAATATCTCCATCCATGGCGGTTGTTTTAAATCAGTTGATTAGTTTTAATCTTAATAATTCTATTAAGTCTTTATATTTTAAAGGTAAAGCTTACGAATTAATAAGCTTGTTTTTTAACAGAAGTGAGGATGCCGATATTGAACAATGTCCGTTTTTAGTGGATGAGGTTAATGTAGCTAAACTTAAAAAAGCTAAAGATATTATCATCGCTAATATGGCAGAACCGCCAACCTTACAAGAGTTAGCAGACGACATAGATTTAAGCTTAAAAAAATTAAAAGAAGGGTTTAAACAAATTTATGGAGATTCGGTTTTTAGTTTTCTATTTGATTACAAAATGGAAGTCGCACGTAAACTCTTAGAATCTGGTGATTATAACGTCAATGAAGTTGGACTAAAAGTGGGGTACAGCACAGGAAGCCATTTTATTGCCGCTTTTAAGAAGAAATTTGGGACGACGCCTAAGAAGTATATTCAGGCTTCAACATAACAATTGAAGCCTTTTTATAAATTACTGTTTTGTAAATGTTAAAAATGTATCTATAGGAAAAGGAAATGTTACAGGTGCGGTACACTCATTAGAGTTAATAATATCATGACCTCTATCAAAATGAAAAATCATTTCATTTCCTAATACATTATCATTATCTATATATATGATTACATCACCAAATTGCCCACATTTAGAATTTGAGCCAAAATAAGATACTAAATAAGTTTCATTATCACTAAGGAAGAACCGTCCTTTCATAATTAATGGACTCTTATTTGGTAAGATAGTGGTATCATCTAGCACTACACCATTATTATCTGTGATCTTATGCTTAATTAATAAAATATCGTTTGGGATATCAACAAGCATACTCTCAAATTTTGTAATGGTTAACTCATAATGTTTGTTGTTATAGTCTAGTGTCCAAACGCCTAAAAACTCATCGAGTGTATTATTAATGTCTTTTACCCCAGTAACATGGTCTGGTAGGCCTTCATCTTCGCTTAAAAAATAGGTGTTTGCTTCTTCTAAAGAGATTACCTGAGCTTTACAGTTGTATACTGATAAGCTTATGATGAGTATTATAATTATTTTTTTCATATTTAAAATAAAGGCTTCGATACATACATAACCGAAGCCTTTTTATAAATTACTGTTTTGTAAAAGTTAAAAATGTATCTACAGGAAAAGGAAACGTTAAAGGTGCATTGCAATCATTAGACGTAATTGTGTCATGCCCAGGACTTAAGTGAAACAGCATTTCATTTCCACCTAAACTATCATTATCTATATTAATTACTACATCTCCAAATTGCCCACATTTAGTATTTGGTCCCAAATAAGATACCAAATAAGATTCATTATCATTAAGAAAGAATTGTCCATTCATAACTGAGGGACTCTTATTTGGTAAGTTTGTGGTATCATCTAGAACTACACCATTATTATCTGTGATCTTATGCTTAATTAATAAAATATCTATTTTTATTGTTGCTAGCATACTCTCAAATTTTGTAATGGTTAACTCATAATGTTTGCTGTTATAATCTAGTGTCCAAACGCCTAAAAACTCATCGAGTGTGTTGTTAATGTCTTTTACTCCAGTAATATGGTCTGGTAGGCCTTCATCTTCGCTTAAAAAATAGGTGTTTGCTTCTTCTAAAGAGATTACCTGAGCTTTACAGTTGTATACTGATAAGCTTATGACGAGTATTATAATTATTTTTTTCATAATTAAAATAAAAGGCCTCAGCTTAAAACCAAAGCCTATTAAAATTTCTACTGCTTTATAAACGTATAATTTCCAAAAGGAATTCTATTTTCCATGGGTGAATCCAAATTTGGCGGTACGAAACTGTTGAAAGAGTAGAATACAATATTCATTTTTTCTACACCATTTTCTACCTTGTGTCTTAACACCATAGCAGAATTTATATATTCATAAAGGGGATCTTGGTAGTAAACAAATACTTGCCTTTGATTAATGGCGCAATCATCGCATACTGGTTTCCGATTTCTGTGTAAGATTGTGTTACCGGCAATATAATGATCTAACCCTATTAATGTGTTGTCATCAAGTCGAGACAGGTAATCCTGTATAACCGTATTTCCAACTGTAAATTTGTACTCTCCTACAAGGTAATCCTCGTATTGATTATAATCACTATCGTAAACATCTTCTTTTTTTTGTAAAACAATAGTAACTATAGAGTCATTTCTTTGCCATTTCCAAGTGCCTTCAAAATGGTCTAGGTCATTATCTAAGTCTTTAAAATGAGTGCCTTCGGGTAAATCTGTATCAATTTGATATAAAGGTGCGATTTGAGCTTTACATGAGCTAAATATAAAAGTAAATAGTATTAATAAAAATGTATGTTTCATGTTTTTTAGTTTTAATTACAATTTGTTTTTTTAATCTCGTTGGTAGCGTTTGAATCATGTTCAAGTCTTTCCCAAGTTGAAAGCTCATTATTTGCCTTGTATAGAGATATACCTTTACTTTGTATATACTTTGTAAAGATTTTTTCATAATCAATAAAATCTCCTGTAGCTCCAGTTATTGGGTTGTAATGCTTATTATATTTTTCGTTGAATCTTTTGTGTTCCTTCAACTGCTTTTTTAATGTTGGGAATTCATCGCCATAAGCATTTATTGCAGCTAAATCATTAATTTTTATAGCATACGTTCCCGTAGCTACAACTAAAATATAAACTGGTAATGATTCGTCAGTGTTACCGTTGTTATGGTCAAAAGCATTGTTGTAACTGTTTAAAGCAAAAGCATCCATAGCAGAAAACATAGGGTTTGATCCAACCAATTGATGTAAGTGCGCTACACCAAATAAATTTATTAAAGGGCGGTAACTAATACTACCTATATCTGCAGTAATAATAGGTGTTGAGTATGTTTCGTTATTAGCGTTTTTTCTTAAACTAAACCCTTTTTCGTTCTTTAGATATTTATTTTTTGCATCAGCTTTAAGTAAATTCAGCTTATTTTTAATGACGTTATCGTCTGTAAGTTTCTTTAGTTCATTACAATTATTAAGGTGAGTTATTGCATCATCATCTAAAGCTATTGTACCAATTGATTCATCATCATCATTGTCATCATCGTCATCATCAGTATCACCACCACCAGTTTCTCCACCAGAATCTGGGCCACCTGAGCTACTGCTACCTGTGCAACTCCAAGTATTAACATTTGTCCAACCACAATCGTAGGAGGCTCTAGTGCAATCGTGATAATAACCATTTTCAATTGTACCACATTTACAGCCTTCATCTTCTGGGCCATGGTTTTGACCACCACAATTCACTGCTGTACAACTATAAGTTGGTGTTACATCTATAAGTTGAGGTACTGTGCCATTTGTACAAGGAGCTAAAGTACCTCTTCCTAAAAGCGATTGGCCATCTAAAGATTGTAATGTTGCGCTATAATGGTCAATTTCTAAGCCTTCTGCGGTCTCAATTCTGGGGTAGGTGACTAAATACTGACGTTCTTCTCCATCATTATATACAATTAAAACGTAATTTAATAGATTGTTGTTTTGAGATTCGTTTTCTACTACAACCGTATATTGTGTATAGGTGTTTTTCTCAATAATTTGAATATTGTCTAAGTTATAATAGAAATTATAATCGGTAGAATATTCTGTGCCTCTAGCTGCTATATGGTTTTGATTAGCATTTTTAAGTTTGTTATAAATATCTGGATTGGCTTTTGCAAAATGCGCATTGCCATGTACAATCGATATTTTTAAAGGTGGTTTTTCTTCAGCGATAATTGTTTGTGAATCATCAAACTTTTGGCATTGGTAGAGTACTATTGGTATTCCCAAAACAAAAATAATTATTTTGAGATAATGAGATAATGAGATAATGAGATAATGAGATTTTTTTGTTTCATAATTACATTGGTTTTAATAGTAGTGTACTAAACTATATTAATTATTAGTGTCATACTATACGTAAAGTCACGTATATTTTGTTTTAAACAGAATATAAACTTATAAGAAATAACCGACTATTTCAATTATAACTGAGTAAACGCCTCTTTTCAATTAGTGAATAGGCAATTTTTTAAGAAAGTTGTAAAATACAAGTAAATTTAATTTGAGGATGCTTTCTTGTAAGGGTGAATTTTACTAATAATCATAATACCCATCACCACCACTTGGCGTAACACGTTGTCTATCTTTGTAAATCGCTAAATTGAGGATTTCGGTATATTGTTCTTCTATCTCTTTGGTTTTATCTACGATGGTACCATAACTTTCAGATTTAGAATAATAATCTACAGATAGTTGCTTAGGGTCTTTTGGCTTAATAAAAGAGATGTAATGTAAAGCTTCAGTCTTTCCAGAATACTCATCGTCTTTATCTATTTTAAAGAAATACATTTCGGCGTTTTTCCCTTTATCGGTTACAAAATCGCGTTTAAAAAGAAAGGCAATAGAATCTTTTTCTTTTTCAAAATTAGCATCAGATAAGAGCTTTGATTTGGCGAATTGTTGTTGACTGATATTAATAGATTTTAACTTACTTAAAAGCTTGGCGTCATCTAGTTTTTCTATAAGCAAATACTGATTTTCTTCGTCTTCTAAAAGCTTTTTTGTTAATGCTTCTGGAATTGTTTCTTTAGCTTTAGTTAACAATACGTAATATTTTACTAAGGCATTTGTATCCTCTACATTCATCAGTTTTTCAAAAAAATCTTGAGCACTGCGTTCGTTTCTATAAGGGAAAATTAACCTTACATAAGTCGCTAAATTTTGAGAATAGGAATTGTAACCGTAATTATTGTAGTTTCCTAAATTTCGTTTAATCTCCATTTTAGCATCATTAATCAACTGGTTTTTATATTTCTTATAAGTTTTTTGCTTAACCATTCCGCTATCTTTCAGTTTAGCTAGTAAGGTGTAAAGAGGGTATTTGTATTCTTGTATAGTGCTGTATTCTAGTATTTTAGGAAACAATGATGCCTTTAGTTCTAAAGAATCCTTTCCTTTATAGTTATAAAACATACTACTAACACTTCCTAAAGGTAAATCACGCTCCATTAATTCTAAAGCGATAGAATAAGACGCCTTTGTGTTAGAATCTAATAAGCCTTCTAAAATAGAGGTTTGAGTTTGTGGATCAGAATAGCTATCGTGATAGAGTTGTTTTATAAATGGTAAATTGTTTTTTAAATCTATTTTAATAAGTTGTTCTACGAGCTGCGATTTTATCTCTAAGCGTTCTTTATCAAATTCAAAATCCTTCAGAATAGAAACAATGTCTTTACTGTTATGTTTCTTGAATTTAACTAAGCTATAAGACTCTAAAACAATACTGTCTTTTGCTCGTAAGGCTTCGAAAAACTGTTTGGTTTTATCTGTTAACACATTTTTACCCAAAAGCGTATCTTTTGGTGTGAATGTCTCGTAAAATTCAGTGACAAACTTAGAAGGTCCACTAATAGAATCTATCAATGTTTTTAGTTCAAAAAGCACTCCTTCCTTAAGGATGTTTTTTACCAATACTTGCTTGGCGCTTAAAGTATCTGAATAGGTAAAACTATGTGTGTAAATAGTACCTTTTTTTGAAGATGAACGGTTGCTTATAGAAAATGCTTTTTCTGTTTTATAATAACGCGATCTATAATTTACTTTGTCTTCTAAATCTTTCCAAAGACTATCTACATTATGAAACATTTGTAAATCGTGAAACTTAGTTCTTGAGACTGAGATTTGCTCGTTAGCATAGGTAGAATAAACGGTTTCGTTTATGGTTTGTTCGTAATCTTTTGTTTTTTTACTTCCATTGTAGTTGTACGGATTTGGCAAAGGCGCTTTTCCGTTTGTGTAAACCGAAAAATGTAAAGAGGTATCTATCACTTTTTCAAATCCTTTATAATCTGTTTTATTAAACTTAAACGACTTAAAGTATGCCGATTTATCAGCTTCATTTGTGCCTACATAACCTAACAAATAATAACTGCCATCTTTTACAATGGTTTTTAAATATAGCCTTTTATTGGTGTCGGCATCTAATATGGCATTCGATTCATAGGTTCGGTAATCGCCTGCTTTAAAACCACCTTCAGCTTCGGTTAATTTGTAGTTTTTATATAAGGCATGGTGGAAGTATTTAGCCTCAAAACTGTCTTCTTCTATATATGTTAAGTCGTTTAAAACAGCTTCTTCAATAAAATAATAGGCTCCGTTTTTGTAGCCTTCTACTAGCTTTTTGCCATAATTATTCATATTACTAGAAATGTAATACTCTGGAAAATCAACTTGAAATTTTTTCTCAGGAGACACAAATAATTGTGTGGCGTTTGAAGGGTGTTTAAGGGCTATAGAATTAAATATTTTTTCTTCATGTTTTAATACAAAATCACTGCGACCCGCAAATTTTATAATTATAATTTCTAAAGGTGTTTCATAAATATGGTACTTCTGAAATTCTCCTTTTTTGGTTTTATTAACAATGCTGATGCCAGGATAAGGTTGGGTTAATTCTTCCTTTTTAATGATGTCTCCAGGAATATCTTCGTATAATAAATGATCAATCTCTTTAAGGCTAATGTTATCTTTTTCGTTTGGTAAATAGGTAAAACGACTAATTCTATTGATGGTTAAATAGGCACCATTAGTCATGTCTGGGTCTAGATAATATTTTTGTCCTCCATAGGAAAACTCTCTAAGTTTATCATACGTGTTAATGCTTAAGAATCCATCTGGTGTACTGTGTTTTTGTAATTCTGGTGTTACAAAAAGGCTGTCGAGTTTTGTTTTCTCTGTTTTACTATAATCTGTCTGGTTAGATGTTAACGCTTTTACAGTATAACCGCGTTGACGTAACATGTTAATCATACCGTGTTCTCCTGGTAAATGTGCAGCACCAACTCCTGCAAATACAGATTTGGTTGGCATGAGTTTTTCTAAAGAAATTACCATATTCTCGTTTCGGATATAGAGCATGTTTTTGCGGAAGAATTCAGTATTTACTCCAGCTCCAATAGAATCGAGTAGGTCTAAGTTTCTATCGCGATATAAGTTTTCTTGAATTAAATAGGCATTTTCTTTAGCATATAGTTTTTGTACCCAGGGATCTAATTCTTTTTTATTGGCATTGTAAGCTGCTTTTGTAGTTAAGTATCTAGATTCTTCTAAATCTTCTAGGGCATATATTTTTTTATTGTTTTTCTTTCCGGCCTGAAAAATGAACATATCCAAATAGGTTTCTTCTTCAAAATTATCTGAAGAGCTGCTTTTTCTATATAAATACGCATTTACAGCATTGTTGTCCATACGTACAGAACCTCTAATGGCCATTTCTTCAGGGTGGGTTAGTTTAAAAAGATTGGTGTAGAAATCCTCATTATAGTTAGTATAAGCAGCCATTTGGCCAAGCATCATTTCATAATTAAATTCAGGCCACGTAGTTGGATCAGATTCTAAGGCAATACAATCACTTTTATCTAAAGCTTTATAAAATACATCGTCTAATCTAAATGCTACTTTTTTACTGACGTGCATAGTACCATAGAGATATGACGGTTTTTCTAATCCGTTTCCTGTAATTTTCCAAAGTAAACTTTGATATTGTTGTTGTGAAAATGCAATTGTGGTAAATAAAATAAGTATTAGTGCTAAGGATTTTTTCATGTGCTTGTGTTTATTGACATTTAATTGTCACATGCTATTCGCGATTAATCATTGCTTTAAATGATGCCATTTTGAATAAGCTTCTACTTTTCATTATAAAATTTAGTCAAGGCTTGTAAAGATATTTAAATCCTTTAAACAGCCTTAAAGAAAAAGTTAAACTCGATTAAAAGCTGATAATAAAGCTATTTGTTTTAGTGAGTATAACTGAAAAGTATATAAAATATTTTAAGATAGTAGGATAAATAAAAGCAATGCAAACCGTTATTAAGTATTACAATTAGTATCGTATTTTTGTAGTTGAAAATGAAAAGCATGTCAAAAGGAATTTTATTAGTGAATTTGGGCTCTCCAGACAGTCCTAAACCTAAAGATGTTAAGAAATATCTTGGCGAATTTTTAATGGACGAACGCGTTATTGATGTGCCGCTATGGGCGCGTACGCTTTTGGTTAAAGGAATTATTTTAAATACCAGGCCTAAAGCATCTGCAGCAGCGTATCAAAAAATTTGGTGGGAAGAAGGCTCGCCGTTAATTGTACTTTCGGAACGACTTCAAGAAAAAGTGCAGCAAAAAGTAGATTATCCTGTGGCTTTGGCTATGCGTTATGGTAGCATGACAATTAAAAAGGGGTTACAAGAATTAGTAGATAAAGGCTGTACTGAAATAAAAACCATTCCGCTATATCCACAATTTGCGATGGCAACAACAGAAACGATTGATGTTAAAGTAGATGAGTTGGTCGCTGAGCATTTTCCAGGAGTAAAAATTACACGAACACCAGCATTTTACAATCGTGAGGATTATATCAATGTACTTTCAAAAAGTATTGGTGAAACCTTAAATGATTTGGATTATGAACATATCCTTTTTAGTTATCACGGAGTTCCTGAAAGACATATTCGCAAAAGTGATATTACTAATGGCAACTGCCAAATGAATGGCAAGTGCTGTTTTAAAATGGGGAGCAAACAACACGAATTTTGTTACCGTCATCAGTGCGAAATTACCACTGTAAATGTGGCTAAAAAGCTAGGTTTAAAAAATGGTACGTATTCTACGACGTTTCAGTCGAGACTTGGTTTTGATCCATGGTTAAAACCCTATACAGACCGTACTATTGAAAGAATGGGTAAGGCTGGTACTAAGAAAATGGCTATTGTAACACCCGCTTTTGTGAGCGATTGTTTAGAAACGTTGGAAGAAATTGCGATGGAAGGTGAAGAAATTTTCCACGAAATGGGCGGAGAAGAATTTACAGTTATTCCTTGCCTTAACGAGCGCGACGATTTTGCCGATGTGCTCGCTAATATTGTAGAGGAATGGGCAACTGCTAAAATCGAAGCCGTGTAATGGCAAATGTATCGTCACAAGATTTAGGAAATGAGCCTATAGGCAAATTACTTATTAGGCAAGCCGTACCAGCATCAATTGGTATTTTGGTGATGTCATTAAATATCTTAGTCGATACGATTTTTGTTGGTAACTGGATTGGTTCTACAGCCATTGCGGCGATTAACGTGGTGTTGCCTGTGTCTTTTTTTATTGCTGCACTTGGAATGGCTATTGGTATTGGTGGATCGTCTATTATTTCTAGAGCTTTAGGTGCCGATAATACAGTAAAAGCACTTAAAACCTTTGGAAACCAGCTAACGTTAACACTTCTTTTTACCGTTTCGTTTGCTGTCTTTGGGCTAGTTTTTGTAGATACACTAATTCCTGCTTTTGGAGGTAAAGGCAATATTTTTGAGCCTGCAAAAGTATATTATGAAATCATTCTCTACGGTGTTCCCATCTTAGGGTTTGTAATGATGGGAAATACCGTTATAAGAGCAGAAGGAAAACCAAAATTTGCCATGTATGCGATGCTTATTCCGTCCGTTGGCAACTTGGTTTTAGATTATGTTTTTATTAGTATTTTAGATTACGGAATGGCAGGTGCAGCATGGGCTACAACAGGTTCTTATGTTGCCGCATTTCTATTTATTTTTTGGTATTTTTTATCTGATAATTCCGAATTAAAAATCAATCTCTCGCATTTTAAATTAGAAAAATCAATTGTATCTGAGATAGCTTCTTTAGGTTTTGTGACTTTAGCACGACAAGCCGTTGTAAGTGTTACGTTCTTATTGGTTAATAATGCGCTCTTTAGATTTGGTGGTGAAACGTCAATTACAGCTTATGCTATTGTTGGCAGGATGATGATGTTTGTGTTGTTTCCAGTTTTTGGAATTACACAAGGCTTTATTCCTATTGCAGGTTTTAATTATGGAGCAGAAAAATATGAGCGAGTAAAGGAGTCTATTTATACGGCTATAAAATATGCTACTATTTTAGGAACTATAGTGTTTATTGGTTTAATGTTTTTTCCAGAAATTATTACTAGGTTGTTTACAACAGATGCAGATGTGATTCGGGTTACTCCAAATAATATGCGTTGGGCATTCGCTGCTGTTCCAATTTTAGCGTTACAACTTATAGGAGCGGCCTATTTTCAAGCTGTTGGTAAGGCATTACCAGCATTGTTATTAACACTGACAAGGCAGGCCATTTTCTTTATTCCGCTAATGTATATCTTACCTTTGTATTTTGGGGAATTAGGAATTTGGATGGCATTTCCTATTTCAGATGTATTGTCAACCATCGTAACGGGTTACTTTTTAAATAGAGAGATTAAAAAAACATTAGTAGATAAACGTTAACTCTATGGAATATTATAATTATATAAAATCGCTACATCTCATTTTTGTGATTACTTGGTTTGCAGGCTTGTTCTATATTCCAAGATTATTTGTCTATCAAATAGAAGCTTTTCATAAGCCATCTCCAGAAAAAGAAATTTTAGGTAAACAGTTAAAATTAATGGCCAAACGTCTCTGGTTTATTATCACTTGGCCTTCTGCAATTTTAGCAACACTATTTGCGGTATGGTTGCTAATTTTAATGCCAAGTTGGTTGCAACAAAGTTGGATGCATGTGAAATTATTATTTGTAATTCTGTTGTTTATCTACCATTTTAAAACACACATGTATTTTAAGCAACTTCAAAACGATGAAGTTAAAGTCACGTCTAATTTTATGCGCATTTGGAATGAAGGCGCTACTTTTATCCTATTTGCCGTTGTTTTTCTAGTCATTCTAAAAAGTTCTATCAATTGGATTTTTGGAGTTCTAGGCATTATTGTTTTAGGAATATTATTAATGTTAGGTTTTAAGCTTTATAAACATATTCGTTCTAAAAATCCGGAAGCATAATACTTGCTTTAAAGGTTAAATTTTGATGTTTATTAATTTGAGATTTGCACATGTTGTCTTTGGATTGATTATTGCTATATTTAAAACTTATAATTCAGAATTAAAAGAGACCCATCGTCATGGGCATTTCTATGAGTAAAAAACGCCTATCCTTAAGAGCTCGAATAAATTTAGCTATGATATTGTTAGTGCTTGTAGCATCGGTTTTAATCGCTGCGGTAACTATCTATCAATATAGTGAAGAGGCGAAAGAATATCACACAGAACGGTTAGAGCGTAAAGAAAAAGCGATTAAGCAGAGTATTAATTTTGTTATTGGTGAAACGACATATCCTGTTACAACAGAGAATATTCCTTTAATTTTTAAGGATGAAATATTTGAAATTGATGCCATTCATAATTTACAAATTAACCTTTACGATTTAGAGGGGCAACTATTAAAAAGCTCAAAACGAACCATTCAAAGAGATTCTTCGGATCTCTGTTTAGATGCCGAAATATTAAATACCTTATCCAATACTTTAGAACATCGTTATGTGGTAAAGAATAAAGTGGCTGGACAAACATTTCAATCCTCTTATTCTTATATCATGGATGAAAAGTTTAAGACATTAGGAATCTTAAATTTACCTTATTTAGAGAATGATGATTTTTTCAATAAAGAGCTAAAGGAATTTTTAATGCGTTTGGCTTATGCGTATTTAGTATTGATTTTAGTGGCTATTATTATTGCTTATTTTATCTCTAAATACATCACCAAATCACTGAGAACCATTAGTGATAAAATGAATGAAACGCGACTAGAAAAGCGCAATAAGAAAATACAGATTGAATCCTCTAGTGAAGAAATTGAAACACTTGTCAATTCTTATAATAGCATGATTGATGAGCTCGAAGCTAGTGCTGTGGTTTTAGCAACAAACGAACGTGAACAAGCTTGGCGTGAAATGGCAAAACAAGTGGCTCACGAAATTAAAAACCCATTAACGCCTATGCGATTGACGGTACAGAGTTTTCAGCGTAAATTTAATCCTGAAGATGAAAATATTCATAAAAAAGTAGATGAATATAGTAATACCTTGATTCAGCAGATAGACACAATGAGTTCAATTGCATCGGCATTTTCTAATTTTGCTAAAATGCCAGCACAGAAAAGTGAAAACCTAAACGTAGTACATATTGTAAAACTAGCGCTCGATATTTTTAACGAAGACTATATTGAGTTTTATTCTGAAACTGAAGAAATCATTGCTAAATTTGATAGAACTCAGTTAATACGAGTGGTGACTAATTTGGTAAAAAACGGTATTCAAGCCATTCCTGATGCTAATGAAAACCCAAAAATAAATGTTCGTGTCTTTAGTGAAGGAGAAAATGTAAATATTACTATTGAAGATAATGGTTCAGGTATTAACGAAGACACTAAGGACAAAATCTTTGAGCCAAAATTCACCACAAAATCTAGTGGAATGGGCTTAGGGTTAGCTATGGTGAAAAATATTGTGGAAACTTATAATGGAAGTATTACCTTTACCACGGAACTAGGAAAAGGTACTGTTTTCAGGGTAACTTTCCCTAAGAGTCAAACCATTTCTGTGTAAGCAGAAATCTCTAAGTAAAAAAACTATAGTCCATTGTTGAGGCAATAGTGTTTGCAAAGACATTTTAAGAATATAACAACTAGATTTCCAGTTTCAATGGGAATGAAAAATAATTTTTCAATGAATTACAAAAACATTTTATCAGAATACTCAAACGGAATTACAACCATTACTATCAATAGACCAAAGAAGTTGAATGCCTTGAATAAAGAGACTATTCAAGAACTACACGATGCTTTTAAGGATGCAGATGCTGATGCAGATACTAAAGTTATAATTATCACTGGTAGTGGAGAGAAAGCTTTTGTAGCAGGTGCAGATATTAGCGAGTTTGCAGATTTTAGTGTAGAAGAAGGAGGAAAGCTAGCTGCGCAAGGACAAGATTTACTATTTAATTTTGTTGAAAAATTAAGCACCCCTGTTATAGCAGCAGTTAATGGTTTTGCACTTGGTGGAGGCTTAGAATTAGCAATGGCTTGTCATTTTAGAGTCGCGAGTAGTAATGCAAAAATGGGATTGCCAGAGGTGTCTCTTGGCGTGATTCCTGGATACGGAGGTACACAGCGTTTGCCACAGTTAGTAGGTAAAGGTAGAGCTATGGAAATGGTGATGACAGCAGGTATGATTGATGCGAATCAAGCTTTAAACTACGGTTTAGTTAATCATGTTGTTGAATTAGAAGAATTATTGCCTTTGGCTGAAAAAATTGCAGGTAAAATTATGCGAAATTCTTCAGTAGCTATTGGTAAAGCTATAAAAGCGATAAACGCTAATTACACAGACGGAAAAGATGGTTATAAAGTAGAAATCAAACAATTTGGAAAATGCTTTGGAACTGAAGATTTTGTGGAAGGGACTACGGCATTTTTAGAAAAACGTAAGGCAGATTTTCCAGGGAAGTAACCTACTTAATGAAAAAAGTAATTCTCGTTTTTGTTTGTTCACTATTCATAATCTGTTTGAATGGTCAAGAGCGCGATACACTTTTTTTAAAATCTTACGATAATCTTTCTAGTTTAATTGATAAAAGCTATCTAAAAGACTTAGAGCTTACTGAAGAGTTAATCGCGTATTACATTCAAAAAGCAGAAGGGGAGTCTAATGCAAAAGAAACAATACGAGGATTATCTAAGTTTATTGATCTTCAAATTAATTTAAGACAGTTTGATACTTTTGAGGCCGAACAAGAGAAAATGTTTGCCTTAGCAACAACGGATGTTTTAGAGCAAGAGCTGGCTGCAATTAACTATAAGCTAGGACGCAGTTATTTTTTTCAAGGACGTATTGGCAAATCTATGGAAATGCAAACCAGAGCCTTAGCCTTGGCCAAAAAACAAAATAAAATGGAGCTAGAAAGCTCCATTTTAATGCAATTGGGTTTTGTAAAATCTTTTGTTGGCGATCGGGAAGCATCTATAAAATATCTTAAACAGGCATTGGCTTTAAGTAGGCGCAAAGGTGTAGAGCCTAGCTCTTCAACTCATAAGAGTAATTTAAAATCTGAAACAGTTACACTATATTATTTAAGTTTAGCTTATATAAGATCTAAAGTAAAAGATTCTGCTAAAGCTTATTTAGACCAAGCCATTGCATTAAATAAGATTGTAAAGGATAGTTGCCTTTCAAAAACGCTGTATAGAACTCAAGGCGAAGTCAATATCTTGTATGGCAAGTACAACGAAGCACTTTCTAATTTTGAAACCTCAAAAACATATTGTTTACCAGTAGGCGAATTGGAATCTTTGGTTTATTCCGGACTTTATGGTAAAGCGTATATAGGTTTAAAAGCGTATGCAAAAGCCCAGACAATTCTACAAGAAGGATTAGATAATTACAAGGTGTCTGAAGAGGAAGAAGGCTTTATGGAGGACCATTATAAAATGTTAGCTAAAGCCTATAAATACAATGGTAATATAGAAAAATCTAATTTTTATTTTGAAAAATATATTCTTACCACTGAAGCGCTTAATAAAATTCAAGATACAGTGGTTGCTGTTTTTAAACAGCAAGAGTTAAAGGCTTTTGAGGCCGAATTGGATGCTATAAATTCTGAAAAGAATAACTTTAAATATAGTGTTGCGGTTTCCGTTGTAATCATTCTTGTTCTGTTAGTTTTTCTTTTTAGATTCAGTAGGCTTAAAAAGAAAAACGAAGCAAAATTTAAGATGCTATTAGAAAAAGTAAATACAGAAAACAATGTAGGTTCTGTTAGCGATGATGTAAAAGATGAGGTTCAAGAAGATAATTCTTCGGATATAAATGAAGCTACCAAACATCAGATTCTTGAAGGTTTAAATAAGTTAGAAGAACAAGAATATTTTTTAAGGCAAGATTGCAATTCTTACAATGTAGCTAAGAAAATAAAAACAAATACGTCGTACTTGTCTAAAGTAATCAATTCTCATTACCAGAAAAATTTCAATGCCTATATCAACGATTTACGAATTAACTATGCGGTTTTAAAACTCAAAAATGATAATCGTTTTAGAAAGTTTTCTATTCAATCCATCGCTGAAGAAGTAGGTTATAAAAGTGCAGATTCCTTCACCAAATATTTCAAAAAGCAAACCGGATTAAATCCGTCGTTCTACATTAAAAAGTTGAATGCTTTAGATTAAAATACATTCATTTTTACCCTAAATTTATAAATTTAGGGGCTTCATTATATAAATGCTGCCAAACTACTTGTCGACGTGTTAATTGTTTTAATTTCAGATAATTAGGCTTTATTTTTTTTGCCCTGTTTTTCTAAAACTGGGTATGCTTCCTTTGTTTTACGCGTTTTTTTAAAGGTACTTTGGGTTCACAATCACAAACCAATTAAATCTCTTTTAAAAATGAAAAAACAAATTATTTACATCTCAATCGCTATGGTAATAGGAGCTTTTCTAGTAGGTGTTTTTAGTGCTTTTTATGATAGCTATACAGCTGATGAAATCACGGTAAATCAAATTGAAGCCTCTTTAAATACGCATTGCCATTGCGAGAACATTTCAAAGGATATGTATTCTAAAGGAGTGCAGTATTCTAAAGCTAAAGGATTTTCTGTAGAGCACGTAAGTTTCAGTTTAATTAACTGCAAATACGAATCCTTACAAAAAGAAGCCAATCGGATTCATCAATTATTAGTAAATGATGTAGAAGCTCTTGAAAACTTCAACTTAATAAGTCTAGATATTATTTCAGAAGATAGGCACGAAACAATAACAATCAAAAACGGTCAATTAGAAATTTAAAACAATATGGTATCCCTAATCAAATTAATTATAGAAACTTTAATAACAATATTAAGCTAAATCATAATCATTAATAAACTAAAATCATGAGAAAATTAAATCAAATCACGTTCATCATTGTTGTATTTATCGCAACAACATTTAACATAGTAGCTCAGAATAATCCCAAAACTAATTTGTGGAAAATAGAAGGAGATAATATTAAAACGTCTTACCTATTTGGTACCATACATATGATACCTAAAAAGGATTTTATTATAAAGGATAAAGTACAAAAGGCTTTTGAATCTTCAGATAAAGTGGTGCTAGAGATTGATATGGATGATCCTAATTACAAAGTAGATTTTATGAAATTATCAATGTTAAACGAAGGTGAATCGTTAAAAACGTATATGTCTGATGATGAATTTAAAACATTAGATACTTACTTAAAGGAGAAGACAGGTGTAGGCGTTAATAATTTCAATACGTTTAAACCCATGATGTTAATGTCTGTATTAACGATGACAGCAATTGGAGGTGGACCATTAGAGAGTTATGAGATGAGCATAATAAATATGGCTAAATCGGCCAACAAAGAGGTGAGTGGGTTGGAAAACATAGCCGATCAGATTAATGCTTTTGACGAAGATCCTTATGAAGAGCAAATAGATACCTTAGTTGAAATGGTAGACAATGGAAATAGCGAAGAACTCTATAACCAGTTGTTACAATACTATCTTGCGGAAGATGTAGATGGCATGTATGACTTTATGGACGACTATATGAATGATGATATTGAAGGCATGAAACGTTTTCTAGATGACAGAAATAATAAATGGATTCCTAAAATGGAAGCTTACTCTAAAGATAATGCGGTGTTTTATGCTGTTGGAGGAGCACATTTAGGTGGTGATCAAGGGGTTATTAATTTACTTAAAAAAGCAGGTTACACCGTTACACCAATATTAGATTAATAAGAACAACAGCAATCAAATTTAAAAAACCTTAGTTTTTAAATTAAGGTTTTTTATGCAAAAACTTAATACTGTTAAATAAATCAATAGCGTTAAAACTACAACCTGTAGCCATGTTCAGTCAGTTTTCATACTAATTTTATAGTATGATAAATTCCAAATCTAATATAAAAGGAAGAGGCGCTCAGAAAAATACACATAATCGTTTTTTTGAGTTGTCTTACGAAATGCGAGATGATTTCCTTGAATTCTGCCAAAAAGAAGGAGAAGTAGCCGACAAAAACAAAACGCAATATCTCAATGTGTTTCCTAAAACTATTGTGAATAAAGTAACGAGTCCAGATATTGGTATGGCTTATTCTATGAATATGTATCAAGGTTGCGAGCATGGCTGTATTTATTGTTATGCACGCAATAGTCATGAGTTTTGGGGGTATAGTGCAGGTTTAGATTTTGAACGTAAGATATTAGTTAAAAAAGATGCATCTAAACTATTAGAAGCACATTTAAAAAAGAAAAGTTGGAACGCGCAGACTATTGTTATGTCTGGCAATACCGATTGTTACCAACCTGCCGAAAAGCAATTTGAGATTACTAGGCAATGTTTAGAGGTGTTTTTAAGGTACAAACACCCTGTTGGTATCATTACTAAAAATGCTTTAATATTAAGAGATTTAGATCTTTTAAAAGCCTTAGCTAAGGACAATTTAATATCAGTAAATATTTCTATAACGTCACTATCAGAAGATACTAGACGAGTTTTAGAGCCGCGGACTACAACGATTAAAAAACGGCTTCAGGTTGTAAAAGAATTAAGTGACAATGGTGTTCCGGTAAATGTAATGTTAGCACCTATCATTCCATCTATTAATAGTCATGAGATTTTACCTATGGCGAAAGCCGTATCAGAAGCTGGGGCTTTAGGTATTGGGCACACTATTGTGAGGCTAAACGGAGCTATTGGAGAAATCTTTACAGATTGGATAATAAAAGCAATGCCAGATAGAGCAGAAAAAGTCTTGCATCAAATTGAAAATTGCCATGGAGGTACACTAAATGAAAGTAGATATGGCAAACGTATGCAAGGCGAGGGGCAAATTGCCAAGCAGATTAACGATTTAATAAAATTGGCGAGGTTTAAATATTTTAAGTATAAGACAATGCCAAAGCTAAACACGTCTCTTCATCAGCCTTGTAAAGATGGTCAAATGAAACTCTTTTAAACAAAAAAAAGTGGGTATTAGAGAACCCACTTTTTTAACTAAATAAATAAAACTAATTTATAAACAATCAATTTATAATTTAAAATCTTCAACAAATACACGGCCATTTGCTCTAATGATAGCTGTGTAGTTACCTTTAAGGTTTTGATCTAATTTGTATACGCGATTTAGAATCTCTTTTCCTTTTATAGTTTCAGTATGGATAAGGTCATTTTCAAAATATAACTCTATAACCATTTCATTAGTATCCATGGCTAATTTTGAGATGATAACTTTAGAATCTTCAGATCTAAATACAGGCTTAAAGATTTTTTTATTTGAAGTTTCTAAATAAGTAACCTTGTTGTTTTTTACTTGTATTGAGTTAATATCAATTTCAAAGTCTTTATTCACTTCAACAGTGTAAATACCATCTTCTAATTGTGAAAAATCATAAAGCTTTTCTATATTTCCATTATAGTTAATACGTCCACTGTAAACAACTTCTCCTGCCTTATTAGATACAGAAATATGGTCTCCCTTGCGTAAATCTTTAGAAGGTGATGTTGTGTTTATTGTTGTGTTTGCGTAGCTTGTGCATGTTCCTAACACCACTGCTAATACTAAGATGTTTTTTAATAATGTTTTCATAATCTTTAATTTTAATCGTTTTATGTTGTTAAAGACATCACTTCAACTATTAACGATTTTATACTGCAAATTTATAGCAGCTTTGCCTTTTGAAAAACAAGCATATTGGTAGATTAGTATACAGAATTAACATGTATAGGGTTTTGATTGAATCAATAGGTTAAAATAGTATATATTGATGGTAATTTGCTATAATTTTATCGAACTCAAATATTTTTAAAGTTAGAAATTCTATTCGCCATACTTTTATTTGGGGTTGATTAGTGTCGTTTTAAATAAAAAAAAGTGGACCTTAAGTGGCCCACAATCAATTATGTAATTCTAAATTTAGAAAATAGAATAATCTATATTTTAAAGTTTTTAGTAAATACTCTGGCGTTGGATTTAACAACTGCTGTATATTCTCCTTTAATAGTATGGTCTAATTTGTAAACTCTATTTAGTACTTCTTTTCCATTTACCGTTTCTGAATAAATTAATTCGTTATTGTAATATAGCTCTATGTCCATTTTTGGATTGTTTAAAGCTATTTTGGAGATTATAAGTTTGTCGTTTTGAACTCTAAATACAGGTTTGAAAATCTTTTCATTTTTAGTATTTAAAAAATGTACCGTATTGTTTTTAACTTCTACCGTATTAATTTCAATTTCAAAATCCTTATTGATTTCAATAATATATATACCATCCTTTAATTGTGAGAAATCGTATAGTTGTCTAATATTACCATTAAAGTTAATAAGACCACTAAATACAATATTTCCGCTAGCGTCAGTAACCGATATGGAATTCCCTTTTTCTACACTATTAAAAGAAGGTAATACTTCTAATGTTGCATTTGCGTAGCTCGTAAATGTGCCTAACATTACAGCTAATACTAAAATGTGTTTAAATAATGTTTTCATAATATTTCATTTTTTAGGTTAAAACTGAAATCGAAGTGGTTATTTACAACTCCAGCTCAAATGATTTTATACGACAAAGGTATTGCCAATATTACTTGTGTAAAACATTGATTTTGGCACATTTATATACATAATTAACTTTATGTGTCGTTTTATTATTATATTAGGTTAAAATAGCGCACATTATTATCAATCTGCTATAGGTTTTAAAATGTAGGAGAATTAAATTTGCAATAATTGATATGTTATGAATACAAGAAAACCTACTTTAGAAAAAATAAGCCCTGAATTTGGTAGTTCTATTTTAGTTAGAAAGCATCAAATAGACTCTTATAAAGAAGAAAAGAAGCCGTTTTGGCATTTTCATCCCGAGATAGAATTAGTTTATGTTAACAAAGGACAGGGTAAGCGCCATATAGGAAATCATTTGTCTTATTTTAATAATAGTCAGCTGTTATTAATAGGATCTAATTTACCGCACAATGGTTTTACGGATCGATTAACCATAAATGGCTCAGAAACCTTAGTGCAGTTTAAACCTGAATTTTTAGGAGATCATTTTTTTGATATTCCAGAAATGGAAGCGATTAATAAAATGTTTGAATTGTCTAAGAAAGGCATTCTATTTGGCGTTAAAACAAAGCAAAAATTAGGAAAGAAGATTGAAAAGTTAAATGAAAAAGAAGGCTTTAAAAAAATCCTAATTTTATTAGAGGTGTTGCATGGTTTGGCTAAATCTGAAGATTATACCATTTTAAATGCAGATGGTTTTGCTTTTGAAACAGAACCACAAGATAGTGCTAAAATAGATGTCATTTTTAAGCATGTTAACCAAAACTTTAAAGAACATATTAGTTTAGATGAGATTGCAGATAAAGTGAGTATGACGGTTCCAGCGTTTTGTCGCTACTTTAAAAAAGTAACAGGTAAAACATTTACAAAGCTAGTTAATGAATACCGTATTGTACATGCCACAAAATTACTTTCGGAAAGCCAAATGAGTATTACAGATATTAGCTTTGAATGTGGTTTTAATAATTTTTCGCACTTTAATAAATTGTTTAAAGAGTTTACAGGCAAAAGCGCTTCTAAATATAGAAGTGAATTAAAATTGATGTTGCAATAATCAAATTTTGATACTTATGGAAGATAAAATAGAGGCTACAATTACCTATTATACCAAGAAAGGCCAAAATATTTTAGATGCTGTAAATGCAAATAATAATTTAACCGCTGATGAGATTATTCAGTATGGTGAGGAAATGGCAGCTATAGAGTATAATTTAATAGCTCTAGAAGTGGCAAAAGAGAATTGAATGTTTTATTTTTTAGATTAAATCTGAATTTTAAACACTACTTATGAAACATTTACTTTACGATTTGATTTCCAGTCTTTAAAAATTATATTTGCGCTTCAAAAAACAAAAAAATATAATATTATGAATTTAAAATTTTTACCATTTTTCTGCATTTTCTTACTTGTTTTTACGAATTGTGATGATTCAACTTCAGATGAGTTTGATGATGCCAATCCGGACGCTGTAGCAAGGTATATTGAAACAATTGCTATTGTTTCAGCTCAAGATGCTGACGAAGACACAACAATAACTGTTAATTACGATGCTAACGACAGAGTGTCGTCAATAACTGACGGAATAGACAACAGTATTTTTGTATATGATAATAATGAATTAACGAATATTAGTGGTCAAGGTGATAATTTGAATATTGAAGAACTATATGAATCTCCATACGATGCCTTTGAAACTGGTGAAGTAATGCAATATGATGATAATGGAAATCCAACCTTAATTAAGTTTTTTGAATATGAATATGATTATTTGAATGATACTGAAGAAATGGTAGAATATACTGCGGAAGTTGAATACGACTCTAATCCTAATCCATATTTTTACACCTTACAAGCTGCAGGAATTATTTCTGTTCTAGATAATGTTGAATTAAATTTATCAATGAACCCAACAAGTCCAGAATTGGTGCAGGCAAGATTACTATTTCCTCTTAATAATATTACAGGTATCACCTATAAAGACGAGGATGGAGTTGTTGTCTTTGATATTAATGCAGACTATGTTTATAATAGTGATGATTATCCAATATCAGGAACTTTAACTGCAGTAAGTTATGACGAAAATTATGAAGGAGAACAAGAAACAGAAACTAGTATTTATTCATCTAGCTACACTTATAGAGATTAAGCTCAATTAGATATTTTATACAAAAGCCATGATTTTAATTCGTTAAATCATGGCTTTTTTTTATTTCTCACCTTCCCATTCAGCATAAAACTGTTTTAGAAAACCTTCCATATACTTGTGGCGTTCTAAAGCAATGCGTTGTCCTGTTTTAGTATTCATCTGATCTTTTAACAATAACAATTTTTCGTAAAAATGATTAATTGTTGGTGCTTCTGAGTTTTTATAGTCTGCCTTAGTCATGTTAAGATTAGGCTTAATGTCTGGATTATGGAGCGCTCTGTTTTTAAACCCTCCATAATTAAAACAACGTGCAATACCAATAGCACCAATAGCATCTAAGCGGTCGGCATCTTGAACTACTTCCATTTCTTTAGACGTAAAAGAGGTATTTAAATCAAATGAATTTTTAAAAGACATGTTATTTATAATCTGAGTCACATGCTCAATAATTTCACTGTCTACATTGTGTTTTAATAGAAATGTACTGGCTATTCTAGAGCCGAGTGCTTCATCTCCGTTATGAAATTTAGGATCTGCAATATCATGAAGTAAAGCTGCTAACGAGACAACTGTAATATTTACATTTTCGTGCTTAGCAATTAATAAGCTGTTTTTGTAAACGCGTTCAATATGAAACCAATCGTGGCCACCTTCAGCATTCTTGAGTTCGGTTTTAACGAAATCAATAGTAGCTTCAATGAGTTGCGCATCAGAAATTGTCATACGAAATTATTACGCAGGATCTACCCATTTAAATTGATAAGAATTCTCCGGAATCTTCATGCGCTCAGACAAACGATACATTCTAGGAGGTAGTTTCATTAAGTAGTCTCTTGCTTTTTCGGCTTCCTCATTAAGTCCGGTCATTTTTCCTATTTCCCAACGGTCAATTAGTTTCTGTAAGATATCTACATAATCGTTAGACGTGTATACGCCAAGACGTTGTGCGGTGTTAGAAAATTCTTCAAAAGCCGTACCAATACTCTCGCCAGATTCTCTTAAAAAGTGTGCTGGCATCGCAATTTTGCGTTTCATCATATCATGAAAAGCCATCATCATCTGGTTAGGGTCTATAGCAAAAATGCGCTCTACAAATTCCGAATACGCATGGTGGTGGCGCATTTCGTCTCCTGAGATGATTTTACACATTTTAGCCAATTGTTTATTGCCTTTTTGTTTGGCAATTTTAGCGACACGGTTATGAGAAATATAGGTTGCTAACTCTTGAAAGCTTGTGTATACAAAGTTTTTATAAGGATCTCTGCCTGTACCAATATCAAAACCGTCATTAATTAAATATTGAGTCGTTTTTTCAATCTCACGCATATTTACTCGACCAGATAAGTACAAGTATTTATTTAAAACATCACCATGTCTGTTTTCTTCACCTGTCCAATGTCTTAGCCATGTAGACCATCCATTGCGTTCAATTTGGCCTACACCTTCAACGTCCATAAGCCATGATTCGTAACTTGGTAAGGCTTCTTCAGTAATCATATCTCCAACTAAAACAACCCAAAAATCGTAAGGTAGTTCTTTAGATAATTCTCTAATTTCTTTAACCTCTTCATGAAAAGAATCTTTTGTAGAGTCTGGTAGGAAATCTGTAGGTTGCCAGATTTTTTCAACAGGAATTAAATATTTTTCAATCAGCGATTGTACATCTTTTTCGAGATGCTGCATCACTTCTAATCTTACATTTTTTAGAGACATCTTAATGGTGTTTTTGGTAATTAATTCTCAATAGCAGCAACAATGGTTTGTTCTACTTGCTCAATTAATTCAGTCTTATTTGTAAAGTTAATAATTTCTAAGGGCTTATGAACAGTAAATTTCATATGATTTCCTATTCCCATTGGGAAATTTCCGTAGCGTAACATTTTCCATGAGTTATTAACTGTAATAGGAACAATGAGTGCAGAAGGTATCTTTTTGATTAACATTTCTAAGCCTTTGGTTTTAAATGGTCTTGGAACCCCATTCTTACTTCGCGTACCTTCGGGGAAAATAACGGCTGCTCTTTTTGTTTTTTCAATATAGTCTCCAAAGGTCATCATTGCAGATAGCGATTGTCTCGCATCTTTTCGGTCTATTAAAACAGAGCCTCCGTGACGTAAATTATAGGAAACACTTGGGATTCCTTTTCCTAATTCTTTTTTAGAAACAAATTTTACATGGTGCTTGCGCATATACCACATAATAGGAGATATATCATACATGCTTTGGTGATTACAAACAATAATTAAGGGTCTGTCTGTACTAATATTATAAGGATTGTAAAATGAGATTCTAGTGCCCAAAAGGTTAAGGCAGCGCATAATAAAAAATTGTAGCCAATCTACACTAATCTTAAGTGCTTTATAGCCAAATACATTAAAGCTAATCCATTGGATTATATGAAATATAACCAAGGTTAACCCAAAGCATAAATAAAATATAATAGAAAGCGGATAGGCTAGTAGTTTTCTCATGTAACAAAGGTAATCATTGCAATTTATGTACAAAAAAACCACGATAAAAATCGTGGTTTAAATACTTCGTTTTTTTATCTTTTAGCAATGCTCGTTATATGCATCTTTAAGATTTTCTGCAATTAATTCTGCAGGACGACCTTCAATATGGTGGCGTTCTAACATGTGTACTAGCTCTCCGTTTTTAAACAAAGCCATACTTGGCGAGCTTGGAGGAAAAGGCACCATGTGTGCTCTCGCTGCATCAACAGCTTCTTTGTCTACACCTGCAAAAACAGTAACGATATGATCTGGTTTTTTAGGGTTTTGTAAACTTGTTTTAGCTCCTGGTCTAGCATTTGCTGCTGCACAACCACAAACAGAATTTACAACCACTAAGGTTGTACCTTCTTTAGCAATAGCATTTTCTACAGCTTCTGATGTGTGTAATTCTTCAAAACCTACGCTGGTTAAATCCTCACGCATTGGTTTTACTAATTCTGCTGGATACATATTTTTAAATTTTAATTTATCTATTTTGAATTGCAAAGATAATGAAAATATGTCGGCAGTCCTTAGTCTTCAGTAAGCAGTTTGAATTGTGGTATTTTGGTTTTCAATAGTACTAAAAACGTTGAATAAAAACTGAGACTATCTATTAAAAGTGTATTGAAAACCGTCAGAAACCATACCTTCATCTAAAATGAGTTGATTAATGGTTAAACTTATAATTCTTAAATCTGTATTCTCAATAACTACAGTGGTGTCATTAGGAGTTGTTACGACTTCATAACTATAGGTTCCAGAAGGGTAACCACTATGTATAGCATTACTTGTATCATTATTGGTAACGGTAATTTCAGAGGGTTCATTATTAAAATGCCATGTAATTATACCCGATTCAAAATCGTCATTCACACCTGCTAAACCACCAGTAACATTAACTAAAGACCACGTTGCATGAAGTGTTGGTGCTGGGTTTTGTTGTGTATCGTCATCACTATTGCAACTTAGTGTAAGAAGCATCAAGGCTAGAATATAAAAAGAAGTTTTCATAATATTAAGGTATTGGTTATGCCTATAAGATACAGATTTATACACATGGTTGCGCACAAAACGTAACAAATTACATTTTCATCCAACTAACATATAGTATATTTACAGCTTTAGAAAATCAAAAATATAATATGAGTTTTGCAAAATGGATTGGTGGTGCTTTAGGTTGGTCTTTTGGTGGTCCAATAGGCGCTATTATAGGATTAGCTTTGGGTAGTTTTGTCGATAATTTAACAGATAGCGGTACGCCTTTAATAGGTGATCGTCAATCGGGAAGACAGCGCGATACGTATCGAAAAACACCAAATTACGGTCAACGTACATCACGATCACAAACACAATCTGGTGATTTTGAAGTGAGTCTTTTGATTTTAGCATCTATTGTTATTAAAGCCGATGGAAAACAAGACCAACGCGAATTAGATTTTGTACGTCAACAATTTACCAATATGTACGGTAAAGATAGAGCGAATAAAGCCTTTGAGTTGTTTAAGCGTGTTTCCAAACAAAATATATCTACACGCCAAGTGTGTTTGCAGATTAGGCAAATGATGGATCATGCGTCGCGATTACAATTACTTCATTTTCTATTCGGAATTGCAAAAGCAGATGGTTTAGTTACTGAAGACGAATTACGTCAAATCTATACAATAACAGGGTATTTAGGAATTAGTAATAGAGATTACGAAAGCATAAAAGCCATGTTTTATAACAGTAGTGATAATGCTTATAAAATCTTAGAAATTGATAAGTCAGTTTCTGATACGGAGGTTAAAAAAGCATATCGTACTATGGCTAAAAAATACCACCCAGATCGTGTCGGTCATTTAGGTAAAGAACATCAAGAAGGTGCAGAAGCTAAGTTTAGACAAGTGCAAGAAGCTTATGAGCATATTCAGAAGGAACGTGGGTTTAAATAAGTCTATAGTTGTTAGAAGACAATAGGATGTTATAAAAGTTTATTCTTTCCTTTCTTTTTCTTTCTGTCGTTTTTCAATGTATTTAAAGTAGCGTTGTGTTTTATACTTGTTATAGATAAAAACACATAGGACAATAAACCCTAAAAGGATTAATCCGTTTTTACCTGTAAGATAATTTAATAGGTTCATGATGGTTTAAAAATATTGGCATCTGTCGTTATTAAGTATTGAAGCTTTCAATAGTATTACAAATAAATCCAATTTATCCTCTAAACAAAAAGAAATCATCCTTCATGTCTTCAATTTGCGCATCTTCATTAGTAATAATGTAATCAATGGCTTTAGACGTGAATTCATCTCCTTTTTTAGTTAAGGACACAATATTGTCTTCAATATGAATCATATTATTTTTATTGGCTAAATCGAGAACGGTTTTAGCACGTACTTTTTGCCAATTAATATGCTCGTTGAGGTGATTAACGTGGCGCTCTTCAATTTCATCATGATTCTTTAAGTGTAGTAAAAACGTCAATAAAGAGACTTCGGTACGTTGCTGTTTTTCTCTGTACATAACGGCGATAATACCTTTTGAAGGAGCAAATAAATAGACCAATAAAAAGACTAAACCAAGAACCGTTGTAATAGAACCTGCAATTGAAGCATCTAGCCAATGTGCTACCCAATAGCCAAAAATGGCACTAAAAATGCCGAAACCTATGGCTAAAGCTAGCATCTTCTTTAGGTCTGTGGTTAGTAAATAGGCAGCAGCAGCGGGAGCAATCATTAAAGCGACTACTAAAATAGCTCCAACCGCATCAAATGCACCAACAGTTGTTATGGATGATACAGACATTAATCCGTAATGGATAATCGCTGGTGAAAACCCTAAGGATGCTGCCAAACCTTTGTCAAAGGTGCTTATTTTCAATTCTTTAAAAAATAGAATTAAAAGTGTAATTGTGATGAGTAGAATAGTGCCAACGACCCAAAGTGATTTTGGACCTACATCAGTTCCGGCAATGAGTAACCTATCAAAAGGAGCAAAGGCTAATTCGCCTAATAAAACAGCATCGACATCTAAATGGACATCGTTGGCGTTTTTAGCAATTAGAATGACGCCAATACTAAACATGGCTGGAAATACTAGTCCTATGGCTGTGTCTTCTTTTACCAATCCTGTTTTCTGAATATATTCTACTAAAACCACCGTAATAATACCTGTTAAAGCTGCTAGTAGAATTAATAAAGGTGAATTTAAATCTTGTGTTATAAAAAAACCAACAACAATACCAGGTAAGATAGAATGACTAATAGCATCGCTAATCATAGCCATTTTTCTAAGGACTAAAAACGTCCCAGGAATGGCACAAGCAACGGCTACTAAACTTGCTATGAGCTGTATTTCTAGTTGTGCACTACTCATCTTCGGTAGATAGTTTAGTATATAAATTAGCTGCGGTTTCAAAACCAGTTTTGGTTAAACTCCACATATTTCCATCGAGTTGTACATAATCTTTATCTACCAACTTTTGAAGCGTAGAACGTGTATAACCCTGAAAATTATTCAAAAGTTTTATGGAGTGTGGATGTGAAATATCTTCGTGAGTTTCTGCAATATGATGCATAAATGCGAGTGTTTTATGTAGTTCTAAATCGCGACGATTTTTAATGAATCGGATTTGCTTAAATAATAAGCCCCGACTAGGAGAAAATATAAATGAAAACACGACAAAAACGCCAGCCACTAACACAATAACAGGTCCTGTAGATAAATTATCTTGACTCGCACTAATTGCTGTTCCAAAGACCCCAGAAAAGGCACCAAAAAGTGCTGCTAAGAGCACCATAACTGATAAACTGTTTGTCCATTGTCTAGCAGCAGCAGCAGGAGCTAATAGCATAGCACTCATTAAAACTACTCCAACGGTTTGAAGTCCTAACACAATAGCTAAAACTATAAATGTTGTGATAAGAATATCTATAAATTTAGTATTGAAACCGAGTGTTTGGGCGTAATCGGCATCAAAGAGTAAAATTTTAAACTCTTTCCAGAAGGTAAGCATGACTATAAAACATATTCCTGTAACAATAACCATTAACCATACATCACTTTCTACTAAGGTAGCTGCCTGTCCGAAAAGGTACTTGTCTAATCCGGCTTGGTTAGCATTAGGTTGTTTTTGAATAAAGGTGAGTAACAACATTCCAAATCCGAAAAACAAAGATAGAATTAAACCTAAAGCGGTATCTGATTTTAAGTGGGTTTTGGTGACAATACCTCTAATCCAAAACGTACCAATTAATCCGCTAATTAAAGCTCCAATTAATAACGTATTACTGTCTTTAGCTCCAGTAATTAAAAAAGCAATCGCAATACCTGGTAAAGCGGCATGAGAAATAGCATCTCCTAATAAACTTTGTTTTCTAAGTACAGCAAAACTACCAAGCATTCCAGTAACAGCTCCTAATATGGCTGTTCCAAGTGTGATGGTTCTTAGCGTGTAGTCTGTAAAGACAAGTTCTATGTATTCGATTAAGTTTATGGCCTTTAGTGTTTTATTGGTGTACAAATTTCTATTAGAAACCCATTAATATCTCTTAAATATCCTACTTTTTGTCCCCAAGGTTTTTGGGTAATACTTTCGTATTCAACAGCACCTGCTGCCAATGCGTTTTTAAAGTCTATTTCAATGTTTTCAGTTGTAAAAGCCATTTCAATTCCGTTGGGCTTTTCATGTATTGAAAGTTGTTTAAAGCCTTTTTTTAAGTTTGAATTGCCTAAGGAATGAGATGCAAAAGCGATTGTGGTTTCACCGGAAAGTAACTCTCCATAATCATGCTCTGGTGTGATGAATTTGTTTTGAAATCCAAAAGCATTTTCATAGAATGACATGGTCTTTTCAACATCTTCGACATATAAAATAGTGTATGCGTATTTCATGTTTTTATTGATTTCATGTTTTCAATAGCGTAAGCACTGCTTACTGCGACTGAAAACTGACAACTAATTTTATTCCTGTATACTTACTTTATAGTTAATACCATAAGTTTTCGTTAAATTATCGTCATTAAAGATATCCTTTACAGGTCCTGTGGCAATTTTCTTGACGTTTAAAAAGGTCACCCAATCAAAATATTCGGGCACGGTTTGTAAATCGTGATGTACCACAATAACTGTTTTACCTGCTTTTCGTAATTCTTTTAAAATATTAATGATGGCGATTTCAGTGGTTGCATCGACTCCTTGAAATGGTTCATCCATAAAATAAATTGAAGCATTTTGTACTAAAGCGCGTGCTAAAAAAATACGTTGTTGTTGTCCTCCTGAAAGCTGACTAATTTGTCGACTTTTAAACGCTAACATCCCTACTTTTTCCAACGCTTCAAGTGCTGCTTTTTTTTCTTTTTGTCCAGGACGTTTAATCCAGCCTAGACCTCCATAGGTTCCCATCATCACCACATCTAATGCTGTGGTAGGGAAATCCCAATCTACACTTCCTTTTTGAGGCACGTAGGCAACGAGTTGTCGTTGCTTTTCGTATGGTTTTCCGTAAATGCTAACACTTCCAGCAATAGGTTTTAGTATCCCTAAAATCGATTTTATAAGTGTAGATTTTCCTGCGCCATTAGGTCCAACAATAGCCATTAAAACTCCTTCTGGGATTTCTAAATCGATGTCCCAAAGTACAGGTTTGTAGTTGTAGGCAACGGTAAGGTCGTCTACTTTTACAGCAATTACTCCTGCGGAAGCAGGAGTCTTATCAGTAGTATCGTTGTTTTTTATATTTTCCTTTGATTCTATTTTCATTTTTGAGATTTAACTCTAATTTAATGAGATTCCTGCCTTCGCAGGAATTTTATTTTAAAGCATTTACAATCGTGTTTACATTATATTCAAACATACCAATATAAGTGCCTTCTGCTGTGCCTGCATTTCCGAGCGCATCAGAATACAAGGTGCCTCCAATTTTTACATCGTGTCCTTTTGATTTTACTGCAGCTTGTAAGGCTTCAATTGTTCGTTTAGGTACAGAACTTTCTACAAATATGGCTTTGATTTGTTTCTCGATAATAAATGTAGCCAATTTTTGAACATCTTGTACACCTGCTTCAGTTGCTGTAGATATGCCTTGTAAACCAACCACTTCAAATCCGTAAGCTTTTCCAAAATAATTAAACGCATCATGAGCAGTTACTAATATTCGTTTTTCCTTAGGAAGTGTTGTTATAATTTGCGTGATGCTAGTTTGAAGTGCTTCTAATTTAGTAAGGTATGCGTTTTTGTTGGCTTCAAATGTTTTAGCATTCTCAGGGTTTCTTTCAGATAAAATGGTCGCTGTTTTTTCTGCAAATTGTTTAAAGTAATTAATATCGAACCAAACGTGCGGATCAAAATTTGAAGCAAAATATTCAGAACCTATTAGTGTACGCTTGTCTAAAGCATCTGCTAGAGCGATTGGAGTTTTTGTTTTGCTGCCCATTTTTTCAAAAACTTCTACGAGTTTACCTTCTAAATGTAGCCCGTTGTAAAAAATAATATCTGCCTTAACCAGTTTATTAACATCTCCTTCACTGGCTTTGTAGAGGTGTGGATCTACTCCGGAACCCATTAAACCTTGTACATTCACCATATCACCACCAATATTTTGAACCAAATCGGTTATCATGGTCGTAGTGGTTACAATATTGAGTTTGCCGTTATCTTTAGATTCATCCTTACACGCCGTAAAAATGAGCGTGATAGCTAAGAAGAAAATTATTTTTTTCATATATCTAAATATTTATTACGAAGGTACTAAAATTGTATGATTAATTTAGGTTATATCTCATTCCAAAGAATAATCTTATACCTTGGTTGGGTCCATAAACATATGACGGGTCAAATGTTAGTGCGTATGGATTGTCTGTTGTAGGAATGACATCACTATCTCCATTAAATTGAACGTTTTCATCAAAAGGATCGTTTGCTCTAGCGATTATAAAAGGGTTTCCTTTATTTGGTGTCCAGTTTAATAGGTTTTTTACTCCAGCATAAATTTCAAGATTATCTAAACCATCATAGGTTGCTTGTATGTTTTGAATGCTCCACGTTGGTGAATACTCTTGTCTTGGATCTAAATCTCCTAACAATGGCAATCGCATTGGTCCGTAAAGATTTCCTGTATAATCTAATGTCAAATTTGTTTTGTAGTTCCTGTAGGACAGCGACCATACGCCAGAGTATTGTTCGGTTAAAATTTGTTTAATGCGTTGGCCATTTTCAGTTTGAGAAACATCTTGATAAGTGGCACCTATAGACGCTTTTATACCACTGCCAAAAACGGCATCGACATTAAAACTAAGGCCTTTAGAGGTGGAGTAACCATCCAAGTTGCTGTATATAATTTTATTAGGATTGGTGTCGTAATCTGGTAGTATAGCGTTAGTAAAATACGTGTACCAAGCTGAGGTGTCAAAAGTAAAATACATACCATTGTCTAGGTATAATTTTTTTAAATAATTAAGTGTAATATTATAGGATTCTTCGGGTTGTAAGGTCTCTTCTATGATAACATCTCTTGCTCCGGTAAGTGCTGCGTGTTCTTCGGTAAATAAATTGACCACTCTAAAGCCAGTACCTGCATTAAGGCGTATAATGTCATTATCAGTGGGTTTGTATCTATAGGCTATTCTTGGTGTAAAAATATTGCCATGTCTGCTATCGTAATCATAACGCATACCAAGTAATAAACTTTGCTTTTTGTTGAAAGCAATTTCATCTTGAATGAATAGTGAAGGCATTGTTACTTCGTCGGCACTTATGGTTGCGGTTGTATTGTCATTATAATAATTATAACGTAATGCAGTTCCGAATAATAAGTCGTGTTTGTCTATTTTTTTATCCCAAATTAGCTGTCCAAAACCAATGCGTTGTTGTGCTAAATAAGGAGTGTTTCCATATACTGAATTTTGATCGTGATCGGAATATGAAAATTGAAAGTTTACTTTTTCACTCAAAGGCAATTCGTAGTCTCCTAAGATTTCAAAACGCGACGTATAGATGCTTTCACCATAAATAGCATCTCCACCTCTATACGTTTTGTTCCATTGAAGTTCACCTCCCCAACGATCCTCATAAAAGTAACGACCAGCCAAAGATAATTTTCGGTTACTTGCCCTTTTAAAATCCCATTTTTGAAATATTGAAATGCGATCTTGTAAAGTTAAATCTGTAAAATTATCATTGTTATTATCTATAAGTTCATCAAACTTAAAGTAGTTAGTACCTACTAAAACAGTTGCTTTTTTACCTACTTGGGCTTTAAAACCAAGGTCTAAGTTGGTTTCGCCCCAACCCGTTACAAAGGCATCTGCAAAGAAACGAGGGGAATTTTCAGGTAATTTGGTAATCACATTTATAAGTCCACCAACAGCCTCACTACCATATAATGAAGATGCAGGTCCTTTAATTACTTCTATTTGTTCAATAAGCGAATTAGGAATTCCAGATAACCCATAAACGGTAGATAATCCACTGACAATAGGCATACCATCGATTAAAACCAGTGTATAGGGTCCTTCTAAACCATTGATGTGAATGTCGCCAGTATTGCAAATGTTGCAGTTTAATTGTGGACGAACTCCATTAACATTCTGAAGCGCTTCAAAAATATTTGGTGTTGGATTTTTCTTTAAAAACGTAGGTGTATAAACTTCTACAGGGACAGGGCTTTCTAATCTTGAAACCGCTTTTAAGGTTCCTGTGATAATCACTTCATCAAGTGCATCATCTTCGTTTAAGTTAAAGGTGATATAGCTGTCTTTGGCTTTAATTATAACTGTTTTCTTTTGAAGAGTATACCCTGTAAAAGAAGCAGCTACAGAATAATTTCCAGGAGCTAAGTTAGGGATGCTAAAAACACCATTCTCATTAGTTATGGCACCTTTATCTGTGTTTTCAATATACACATTTGCATACGGAAGAGGCTTACCGTTGGATAGAACTTTTCCTTCTAAACTAAAAGTTGACTGTGCTGTTGTATTAGCACAAATCATAAAAATAATTATATTAATTAGTCTCATCTTGAATTAATTTTACACAAATATAAAAGTATTTTTAGATTAGTCTAAAAATATTTTAAGAAGTTTAGTTTTTCTATATTTGCAGAACACGATAAACTTATGATTACACTAACAGAAGAAAATTATATTAAAGCGATTTACCACTTAAGTAGTAATGGCGAAAAAACGGTAAATACAAATGCTATCGCTTCTGCTATGCAGACCAAAGCATCTTCTGTTACAGATATGATTAAAAAACTATCTGAAAAGAATTATGCGGATTATAAAAAATACCAAGGTGTTACTTTAACAGATGATGGTAGACGTGTCGCAGTAAATATTATTAGAAAGCATCGTCTTTGGGAAGTGTTTTTAGTAGAAAAATTAAACTTTTCTTGGGATGAGGTTCATGAAGTGGCAGAGCATTTAGAGCATATTAAGTCTGAAAAGTTGATTGACGAACTTGATGCATTTTTAGAATTTCCGACGTATGATCCTCATGGAGATCCAATTCCGGATAAGGAAGGTAACTTTAAGCATATTGAAAAAATAGTTTTGGCTAAAGCTGAAGTAGGTTCTACATACAAATGTGTTGGAGTAGATGATACCTCTTCTAAATTTTTGAAATACCTAGACAGTAATAATATTGCACTTGGCACAATAATTACAGTGAAGCATAAAGAGCCTTATGATAATTCTATAAAGCTAACTTTAGGTGATTCGGAAATAGTAGTCTCTCAAAGTGTGGCTAAAAATTTATACTTAAAGAAGGTTTAATTCCGCTTTAGCTAGAATTTTTACATAAAACGCTAAACTTATCTTAAAATTCCTAGACCTAAGCGTTTTACACTCTAATTTGGTCGATACGTTTAATAAAACCCCAAAATATGTCTTATATGTTTAAGTTTAGTATTGTTTGTGTATTGCTTTTAATTGTTTCAACAAGTTGTAAAAGCGAAAAGAAAGCACCAGTTGAAGTAGAAACCTCTGAGCCTGCCATAGAAAATAAGATGCTCATACCTGTAGAAACTATTGAAGAGGCATATAATAAGGACGTATTTTTGTCTAAAGAAGCTATTGAATTAGATATGGTCATTAGTTTTGGTGGTAAAGAACGCCTTAGTGGCAAAATGACGTATTTAACCAATTCTACAAAAGGAAAGATGGCATTAAATGATGGTACTTTCATTTATTATGATGGCGAAAACGTATTTCATTCGCCAAACCTTAAAAATGATAAAGCAGCGCGATTTGATGCTTACACGTGGATGTATTTCTTACTATTTCCTACTAAGTTGAGCGACCAAGGAACTATTTGGTCTGATGTAGAAAGCGCAAAGCTTAATGATAAAACATACAATTCGCAACGTTTAACGTTTGAAGCCAATACAGGAGATGCTCCAGATGATTGGTATATTGTTTACAGCGATCCAAAAACACATATGATGGATTACGTGGCTTATATTGTTACGGTTAATAAATCTACAGAAGCGGCAGAGGCAGATCCGCATGCCATAGGTTACTCTAATTATAAAATGATAGATGGTGTACCAATAGCACATCACTGGGAATTTTATGAATGGTCTAAAGAGGATGGCTTAGGAAAAGTTATCGGTAATGCAACGTTAAACAATGTAAAGTTTGTAACACCAGATGCTGATACATTTTCTGTTCCTTCAGGTTTTATAGAAAAATAGGAGCAGCTTATTTATTACTATTGTTATTACGCTGTGTAAAGGCTTTTAGGACGAATACGAGAATGATTTCTATACCTATATAGAAAATTCCATGAACAATAGTTAGATTAAATATAGCTACAAATACTAATGCCGAAATTAAAAGACCAATGCATATAAGAATGCCATTTATGAGGTCTTTTAAAAATGTTGATTTATTAGATTTGTAATCAAAAAAGTAAGCGATTGAAATAACAATTAATGACATCCGCAGCCATCATCACCTCCACAAGCTTTAGCCGATTTTTTCTTAGGTGTCCAAATAAATTTACGCACTAAAAAAAGTAAGGCTAAACCTAATGCTACAAAAACTAATATGTTTTGAATAATGGTATTCATAAGTTTGTTTTAGGCTTATTTATATTAAAAGTTGATATGCAACTAAAGCTACAATATAAGCAAAAGCGCTCATAATTACTAATTGATATATAGGCCATTTCCATGAATTTGTTTCCTTTTTTACAATAGCAAGTGTGCTCATGCATTGCATAGCAAAGGCGTAAAATAACAGTAATGAAATACCAGAAGCAAAGTTAAATAATGGACCTCCAAGTATTGGGTTAACTTCTCCTGCCATTCGGTTTTTAATGGTTTCTTCTTCATCACTACCAACACTATATATAGTGGCTAGAGTTCCAACAAAAACTTCACGTGCCGCAAAAGAACTCACTATGGCAATACCAATTTTCCAATCGTAACCTAATGGTCTTATTGCTGGTTCTATTGCATGACCTGCAATACCTATAAAGGAATGTTCTAATTTATGAGATTCTATTTTTTGATTTAATTCCTCTTCAGATAAGTTTTCTGAAGCGTATTGTTCTGTAACAATGGTTTCGGCGTTATTAAAATCGTCTCCAGGGCCATAAGATGCTAAAAACCACAATACAATAGATATGGCAAGTATAATTTTACCCGCTCCAAATACAAAAGCTTTTGTTTTTTCTAAAACCGTTAAGGCAACGTTTTTAAATAACGGTAATTTGTAATTTGGCATTTCAACAACGAAGAAACTCTTACTTTTTATCTTAAGAATTTTATTTAAAATCCAAGCAGAACCAACGGCAGCTCCAAATCCAATAAGGTATAAGAGCATTAAAGTTAAGGCTTGATAGCTTAATCCTAATATTCGTCCTTCGGGTATAACTAAAGCAATAATAATAAGGTAAACAGGCAACCTTGCCGAACACGTAGTGAAAGGAGTGACTAAAATGGTGATTAAGCGCTCTTTCCAACTTTCGATATTTCGAGTTGCCATAATAGCAGGAATAGCACAGGCTGTTCCCGAAATTAAAGGCACAACACTTTTTCCACTAAGTCCAAAACGTCGCATAATACGATCCATTAAAAAGACCACACGACTCATATAGCCGCTTTCTTCAAGAATAGAAATAAACAGAAACAAGAAGGCGATCTGTGGAATGAAAATCACAATACCACCAAGTCCTGAAATAATACCTTCTGCCAAGAGGTTTGTAAATGCTCCTTCAGGTAAGGTGCTCTTTGTCCACTCGCTTAATGAGGCAAATGAACTATCAATAAAATCCATTGGAATACTCGACCAATCGTAAATCGCTTGAAAAATGGTAAGTAAAATGATTCCGAAAATTAAGTAGCCCCAAACTTTGTGAGTTAGAATTCTGTCTAGTTTTATACGTAAGTCTTTTGCCGATTTAAGGTCAATAGTTTGCCCTAACTTTAGTGTTTCGTTTATAAATTGGTAACGTTTTATGGTTTCCTTTTGTTGAAGTCGTTTTAAGTCTGTTTTAGACTTCGTTTTGAAATCTTCAACGGCTTCAAATGTTTTTCGGTCTGTTTTTCCGAAGTTGACATCTTGGGTAATTACCAACCAAAGCTTGTATAATAATTGATTAGGAAATGCTTTTCTTAAGTTATCAAAATAAGCTTTATCTATGGTAGAGGCATCTAAACAAGGTTCAACAGAGAGTTCTTTATGAGTCGCTATTAATTCTTTTAACTTGTCTATGCCCTTATTTTTTCGCGTACTTATTAATGCTATTTTAGTTTTAAGTTGCGTTTCTAAATAATCTAAATTTAATGAAATGCCTTTATATTCCATTCTATCAGCCATGTTAATGACTAAAATTGTTGGAATTTTTAGATCTTTAATTTGAGTGAATAATAAAAGATTTCGTTTTAAATTTTCTACATCACTAACAACAACAGCAACATCAGGGTAATCTTTATCGGTTTTATTTAGTAGTAATTCAATAACAACGTTTTCATCTAAAGATGATGCGTTTAAGCTATAGGTTCCTGGTAAATCAATAATATGTGCTTTTACTCCTCGTGGCAGTTTACAGATCCCTTCTTTTTTTTCAACCGTAATACCAGGATAATTACCAACTTTTTGATTTAATCCAGTTAGTGCATTGAAAACAGATGTTTTTCCAGTATTTGGATTTCCTATTAACGCGACGTTGATTTGCTTACTCATGCGCAGTTTCAATTATAATATGAATAGCAGTTTCTTTTCTAATGGCTAAATGCGTACCATTAATGTTAAGATACATTGGGTCTGCAAAAGGAGCAACTTGTACAAGTTCTACCAAATTACCAGGTAAACAACCCATTTCGAGAAGTTTTAATGGAATATGTATAGAAGATACATCAGTAATAATGCCTTGTTGTCCGCGTTTTAGATCTGCTAATGTCAACCTTATCCTTATTTAGATTAATTTTAAAGAAGCAAAAGTAATAGAAATTTATTAGCTTAAAAAGTTAGTCAATAAATATTTAAATGCTTTACAATTATTTATGAGCCACCAAAAGATTTTAAAGTCTCAATATCTTGTAAAAGTTGGTCAATATCTTCAGGTTTTGTGCCATCGTAAAATCCTCTAATTTGACGGTTTTTATCAATCAACATAAAGTTTTCGGTATGTATCATATCGTAGGCATCTCCATTACCATCGGTTTTTACGGCTAAGTAGCTTTTTCTAGCGAGTTCGTAGATTTGTTTTTTATCGCCTGTAACTAAATTCCATTTTCGATCTATAACTCCTTTTTCTTTAGCGTATTTTTTTAGTTGTGCGACACTATCAATTTTTGGTGTTACGGAATGTGAAAGTAACATTACATCGTCATCGTTAATAATTTCTTTTTGTATTAAAGACATGTGGTCTGTCATTATTGGACATATTGTTTGACATGTTGTAAAGAAAAAATCGGCGACATAAATTTTATCCTTGTAAGTCTCTTGAGTTATGGTTTCTCCATTTTGATTGGTCAAGCTAAAATCAGCTATTTTGTGGTATTTTAATTGGTGTTGAATAGTGCTGTCTACCAATTCTTCGCTTACCATACCAGGCTGATAAACAGGAAGTGGATGTTTTACATTTAATACATTGTATATTATTGCGATGATGATGATACAAAGTATTGAAAAAAAGATTCCGAATTTTTTATACCCTTTAAAAAATGAAAGAAATGACATTACGTGTGTGTTAAAGCTATGTTGAAGGGCAAAAATACGACTGAATCTCAAGAAAATCTTTATTTTTAACATTAAAACTAGCTCTATGAAACGATTTTTTAGCTGCCTTATCTTGGTATTTGCTTTAAATATAAACGCACAAGATTATAATGAGACATTACAAGCTATTCGTTCAGCTGAAGCGAATTCAGCATTACGCCAAATAATGAATGCTCAAAATGCTAATACAGGAAATTACGATGTGAAATACCATCGGTTAGAATTAAATATAGATCCGTCTGTAGCAACAATTTCGGGTGATGTCACTACTTATTTTGAAGCTAAGGAGGCCATGACTGAAATCACTTTTGATTTGGCAGATAATATGATTGTGTCTCAAGTATTACAGCGTGGTAGCAATTTAAGTTATACGCAAAATTCTGATGATGAATTGATTATTACCTTGCCAACTACACAAGCGCAAGGAGTTTTAGATTCGTTAACAGTGAGTTATGCTGGTAATCCTGTGAGTTCTGGTTTTGGTTCTTTTGAGCAGACCACTCATGGTAATGATAATGATCCTATTATTTGGACGCTGTCTGAACCTTATGGTGCCAAAGGTTGGTGGCCTTGTAAGCAAGATTTAATAGATAAGATAGAAGATATCGATGTATATATTACCACTCCAGTATTAAATCCATTGAATAAACCGTATGTGGCAGTATCTAATGGGTTAGAGCAAAGCCAGGTGGTTACAGGTTCTGAGAAAACCACGCATTTTAAGCATGGTCATCCCATTCCTGCTTATTTAATTGCTGTAGCTGTTACTAATTATGAAGTGTATTCCCATGAAGTAGCAAATAATGGAAATCCATTTGATATTGTAAATTATGTCTATCCAGAAAATTTAGCAAGTGCACAAGCGAGTACTGGAGTGACTGTAGATATTATGAATCTTTTTACAAATTTTTTTGAAGAATATCCTTTTGCAGACGAAAAATATGGCCATGCCCAATTTGGTTGGGGAGGAGGCATGGAGCACACCACAATATCCTTTATGGGCTCTTTTAATAGAGGGCTTATTGCTCACGAACTAGCACACCAATGGTTTGGCAATAAAATAACCTGTGGAAGTTGGAAAGATATTTGGTTAAACGAAGGCTTTGCAACATATTTGTCTGGATTGGTTATTGAAGGTTTAGATGGAGCACCTAGTTTTAAATCGTGGAGACAGCAGACCGTTAATAATATTACCTCACAGCCTCACGGCGCTGTATATCTTACAGATCAAGATACTACAAGTGTTAATAGGATTTTTAGTAGTCGCCTTAGTTATAATAAAGGAGCTATGGTTTTACACATGTTAAGAAAAAAGCTTGGTGATACAGACTTTTATCAAGGGTTACAAAATTATTTAGATAGTCCAGATTTAGCTTACGATTATGCTAAAACAGAGGATTTTATTGATGTTATGGAAGCGACAACGGGTGAAGATTTAGATGAATTTTTTAACGATTGGGTTTATAATCAAGGCTATCCAACTTATGCTGTGAATTGGAATCAAGATGAAAGCCAGTTGCAACTTATGGTGTCGCAAACCCAAAGTCATGCCTCGGTTTCTTTTTTTGAAGCCGAAGTACCAATTAGAATTTTAGGAACTTTTGGAGAATCTTTAGATCTTGTTTTAAACAATACTATTAATAATGAACAATTTTTTGAAACGGTCAATTTTACAGTTCAAGAGGTGTTAATTGATCCGGATTACCATTTAATTTCAAAAAACAATACGGTAAGTTTAAGTTCCTCTGATTTTAATTTTGATGATGATATAATTTTATATCCCAGTCCAACAACTTCTGTAATAAACTTTATAAAGCCCGAACATATAGAGGTTGAAACGATTAAAGTGTATAACAGTTTAGGACAATTAGTATTGCAACACCATTGGAGCGCTCAAATTCATTTAAATACTTTAGCGTCAGGTTTATTATTTGTTCAAATTCAAACAAAGGATAAGACAATCATTAAAAGAGTTGTAAAAATATAGCTAAGGTGCTGTTTTAACGTATTCCTATGTTTTTTTTAAATATACGTTTGAGATAAATACATTACTTTTGCACATCGAAATTTGAAAAAGATTACATGGAATTTATTATAAAAATATCTCAATTTTTACTCAGTTTATCCTTGCTTATTGTATTGCACGAGCTTGGACACTTTATACCGGCGAAACTTTTTAAGACTAAAGTCGAAAAATTTTACCTCTTTTTTGATGTAAAATTTTCACTATTTAAAAAGAAAATTGGAGATACTGTATATGGTATAGGTTGGTTACCTCTTGGCGGTTATGTGAAAATAGCTGGAATGATTGATGAAAGCATGGATAAAGAGCAAATGGCACTACCTCCTCAGCCATGGGAATTTCGTTCTAAGCCAGCATGGCAACGTTTAATTATTATGTTAGGTGGAGTTACGGTGAATTTTATTTTGGCCTATGTAATTTATGTGGCTATTTCTTTTACCTATGGAGATACAGATGTTACTACTGACAGTATGAAAGATGGTTTTTGGATTGAAAACGAATTGCTTTTAGATGTTGGTTTTAAAAATGGCGATAAGATATTAGCTATTAATGATGAGAAAGTTGATACCTATTATGACGTTAAGAAAAATTTAGTAAAGGGCGAAAAGTATTCTATAGTTAGAGATAACCAGAAGAAAGAAATTGTGCTCCCAAAAGATTTCTTAGGTCAGCTGTCGTCGGCCGAAAGAAAGAATGGAACTTTTAAGTTACGAATTCCATTTATGGTTGGCACTGTACCAGATACTTCTATAAATAAAAGTGTAGATATAAAAACAGGAGATATTTTACTAGCGCTTAATGGAGAAGAAATTCGTTATTTTGATCAGGTAGCAGATAAATTATTAGAGTATAAGAACCAATCTGTAACAGTTACATTTTTAAGAGAAGATGAAAAAATAGACAGAACCTTAGAGGTAGATAAAAACGGAAAGTTTGGTGTTGGTTTGGCTACTCATAATTCAAGGTTTGCAGAACTAGGTTATTTTGATATCATACATAAAGACTATACCTTTTTAGAAAGTTTTGGTGGCGGTGTAGATAAATTTAAAGAACAAGTTTCTGGTTATTTTGATCAATTAGGAAAAATTTTCACACCTAGTACAGGTGCTTATAAAGGAGTCGGTGGCTTTAAAGCCATTTTTGACGTATTCCCTGACCAATGGATTTGGCAAGATTTCTGGGGCTTAACCGCATTCTTATCTATTATGTTAGCCATACTTAATTTATTGCCAATACCAGCATTAGATGGTGGGCACGTGGTGTTTTTGTTATTCGAAATAATATCTGGAAAGAAACCAAGCGAAAAATTTTTAGAGCGCGCACAAGTGATAGGCTTCTTTATTTTAATAGCTTTAGTGTTGTTTGCCAACGGTAATGATATTTTTAAAGCCCTCACGAATTAATTTTTTTAAAAAAAAATAATATTTCATTTTGTAATAATGAAAATACTGTATATATTTGCATCCGCTAACGCGAAAAATAACCTTCCTCTTTAGCTCAGTTGGTTAGAGCATCTGACTGTTAATCAGAGGGTCCTTAGTTCGAGCCTAAGAAGAGGAGCAAACAAAGCCATTACGAAAGTAGTGGCTTTTTTGTGTTTTGTAGTTAAATGTTAACCATGGATCAAGATCAAAAGTTGTGTTTAAGCAAAGATTGTAGTTAATCTAAACAGAAAGAATTCCACATTCTTGACCCCTCTAAACTGTGCCCTGAACGCTTTTATTTTAGCATTGAAAGA